>ONIC01000045.1 GCA_900317815.1 uncultured Eubacteriales bacterium
GAATATAGGGGTATAGCTCAGTTGGTAGAGCAGCGGTCTCCAAAACCGCGTGCCGAGGGTTCAAGTCCTTCTGCCCCTGCCAGATCAAGTTCCGAAGCTGAAATATGCTTCGGGATTTTTTATTTTTCGTTAGTGTAAAGGACTTGAACCCGTGAGGGCGTGAGCGTTAAGAAAACAGTCCAGCGGACTGTTTTTAGCGAGCGGCGAGGCGGCAGCCGAGCGGTCAAATGCGCAGGCATTTGTTCAAGTCCTTCTGCCCCTGCCAGATCACTCTCATAAATGGCTTAAACAAGCCGTTTGTGGGAGTTCTTTTTTTGCTCTTTACCGTTTCTAACAAGCTATACCCTGATTTCTAACATTTTTCTAACACAAATTCTGTTCTAAAGGATTATCGCAGTTTAAGAGAGCAGCCGATACTGCGTGCCATCTCGCTTTTGGATTTCTTGTCCGCGTGCGCGTAAAAATTCAAAGTGGTCGCTGCGCTGCTGTGACCTAACCACTGCGCCACCTCAACCACGGAAAAGCCCATATCCAACAAATTGCTTGCTACACTGTGGCGAAGATCGTGCAGCCTTAGCCGTCCATAACATCATTGCTGCCAGATGATATAAAGTAGTCGAGCTTGCGTGAATCTGCTATACGCTTTGCAAGCGTAGTTTTCCCGCTACCCGATTTGCCACAGATGTAATAAACTGTGGTGTGCCGTTCCTGCATAGTTGTCTGTAAATATTCAGCTCTTGTTTTAAAGGCAAGATCAACACGGCGTGCAAAAGACGGCTCACAAAGCAGCCTGTTATCTATTTCTATTGTCTTGTCATATTCTCTGATCTCTCCCGAAAGAATAGCCTAAACCGCCCTTACCGTTTGACTTGCCGTGTTGAGAGAGATACACAAAGTATTCGGTGAATGTTTCCGGTTTCATATCCCTGAATCTGTAGTGCTTCGGCTCAAAGTACGGCTTGATTTTGCCGCTGACGGTTTTGTCATAGGATTCCCACGTTGAAAATTTTATAATGCCCTCAATGCTTTTCAGCCATTTGTCGAGAAAACCGGTGAAGAGTGCATTGTCGTATTCGAGGTTTAACCCCTGATAAGCTGTGACAATCTTACGCGTTTTCTGCTCCGCACGGCGCTTGTTGTGACCGTCAGAAAATCAATTATGCTTTTCTTCGGAATGATGTACCGCTTCCCAAACTGTAACACATCAATTGTAATCCTACAATGTCAGCGGGTACTGCCCGCCGATGGCATTGACTTGACGGCGCATTTGTATTATAATGTAACGTGGAAGAATATAAAATATTCAAGGGGGATATTTATGTATAAGAATTACGTTTTCGACCTTTACGGAACACTCGCCGATATCCATACAGACGAGTGGAAGCCCTCTCTCTGGGAGAATACAGCCCGTTTTTACAGTGAGCACGGAGCGCCTTACAACTCCGAAGAGCTGCACAGAAAATACGGTCAGTTCGTTGATGAAGAAACGGCAGCTACAAAGAAAAGACATCCCGAGTATGAGTACGTCGATATTCAGATCGATAAGGTGTTCAGAAAGCTCTACGCGATTAAGGGTATCAACGCCGATGACAAGCTCGTTGAAGAGACAGCGCGCGCTTTCAGAACCGATTCGCGAGAGTATATCAAGCTGTACGAGGGCATATACGATCTGCTCTGCGAGCTGAAGAAGCACGGAAAGGTATATCTTCTCACTAATGCGCAGAGAGCTTTTACGTGGGATGAGCTTGGGATACTCGGTATCAGGGATATCTTTGACGCGATCGTCATTTCGTCAGACGAGGAGTGCTGCAAGCCCGATATCCATTTTTACAATACTCTTATCGAACGCTATGACCTCGATCCCGCAGGCACTATTATGATAGGCAACGACCCTGTGACGGACGTTCGCGGCGGTATGTCGGCAGGCTTCGATACACTGTATATACATACGAATATTTCGCCCGCAATCGACAGAAGCACAGGCTGCACGATCTTTATTCCGGACGGTAATACAACTAAAATGAAGGGTCTTCTGATATGACGCAGTCAGCTTTTATGTACGAGCTTATGGTAGCCTGCGAGAGCTTTTCGGACGAGCAGAAGTACAACATCATGAACGACTGCAATCAGTTCATCTTTGATAAAAAGGAAGCGGGTCTTTCGGAGGAGGAGATCATTTCAGCACTTCCCGAACCTAAGCGAATAGCGCAAAGCTATAAAGCGGGCGAGACCTCGGTATTCAGGGACAGCGAAGCCGAGACGGATGAAACGGGAGCAACGCCGCTCGGAGTTTTTCTGTTCGTTCTGCTTATCCCATTGTGCGGCGTTTATGAAGTGCTCGTCTTCGTACTCGGCCTTATTGCGTGCGTTGCGCTGCTTGCCGTGTGCATTGCGGCGGCATTTCTCAGCGTGGCAAGCTTCGGAGTTTCGACACTGAGTCACGGATTTGTACTGGTAGGCATAGGCGGACTTTTCGGTACCGTTGCGCTCGTATTGTTCAGCGCGGCGTTCTTCAGAATGATCGCCGCAGCATTTCGCTGGTTCCCCTCATATATGGGCAGGCTGCTCAAACGTGAGAAAGGGGGACAAAAGGCGTGAAAAAGCTTCTTAAATTGTCCGCTGTCATTCTTGCAGTCGGAGTTATCTTTTTGTCGGCGGGCTTTATCTGGGTGCACGGCGACGGTGTAAGCGCAGGCGCAATTTACAGCAGGATCGAAGAGAGCCTGAAGCTCGGCGGCGAGGACGGCGAGCTTGAAAAGCCTGTGAAATATGATCTCAGCGGCGTTTCGGATAAGTCTGCAAGCAAGAGTCTGGGGTACGAGCTTAACGAATTCAATACTGTAGAGCTATATGCCGAGAACTGCACGGTAGAGTTTTCGCCGCTCAAGGGAGATCTCATGACTGCAAAGCTTGACGAGGGTTCGCTGACTACAGCGATCACGGGCGGCAGGCTGCACGTTCAGGCGGTCGGCTCGGAAATATCTGACACTCTCAGGATCGGCGTTCCCGAAGGGTACAAGGGCGGCTACGTCATCAATGCGGTCGGCTGCAAAGCGAAGCTCGGAGATATCGACAGCGCTATGGACGTAAGCTTTGATCTCCATGATTCCGAGTTTTCCTGCGGAGATGTGTCTGCCGACAGTATTGATCTGAGGGTCGGCGGTTCCACTCTTGAACTCGGGGCTTTTTCCGCTTCCGATGAGCTGACTCTTGCATCTTCGTCTTCCGATATCGTTATAGAAAAGATCAACGCCGGCTATACGGCAGTCACATTGAATAATTCAAATGCAAATTTAAAGGATATGACGGGCGGCGTTATGTGCAGCGCGCGTACGTCCGATGTCAGCGCTGCATTTTCCGAAGTTACGGGCAATATCACGCTCGATGTATCAACGGGTAAAGCGCAGATAAAGCTGCCGACAGGGAGCAATATTGCGATCCGTCATGACGAGGACTACGGAATATTCGACGACAGAACAAAGTCTGCACAAAACGAAGGCTCAAATGAGGCTGTCCGTTATACAATGGAAACAAATATTAAATTTGGTATTGTCACGGTCACAAATTAAGAGTAAAATACTGTATTGGAGTGTAGACATCACCAATACAGATTGAAAGGTCGATAGATTTATGAATATAGTTGTTCTTGCAGGCGGACTCAGCACCGAGCGCGATGTTTCCATCACATCGGGAAGTATGGTCGCAAAGGCGCTTCGCAAAAGAGGCCACAAGGTCGTGCTGCTTGATGTATTTATGGGCTATGAGCAGGACGAGTGCGACTGCGCCGCACTTTTTGAAAGCGGCTACGACTTCACGAAGGATAACGCAGTAGGCGAGAGCGTTCCCGATCTTGAGAAGGTAAGAGAAGCACGCCGAGACAAGTCGGACAGATTTTTCGGTGAGCACGTTGAGGAGATCTGCCGATATGCAGATATATGCTTCCTGGCGCTCCATGGCGGCGACGGCGAGAACGGCAGACTTCAGGCTGCGTTCGATATGCTTGGCATCAAGTATACAGGCAGCGGATACCTCGCAAGCGCAGCAGCTATGGATAAGGGCATCACAAAGAGCATCTTCCTCGATCACAAGGTAGGCACACCGAAGGGTATGCGCTTCAAGCTCGGAGATAACCTTGACCGCTGCACATTCTTCCCGTGCGTTGTAAAGCCCTGCTCGGGCGGCAGCAGCGTCGGTGTTTCTATAGTTGAGAGCAAAGAAGATTTCAAGGCGGCAATGGAAGAGGCTTTCAGATACGAATCAACGGTCCTTGTCGAGGAGTACATCAAGGGCAGAGAATTCTCTGTCGGCGTTATCGACGGCAAGGCGCTGCCGATCATCGAGATCATTCCGAAGTGCGGCTTCTATGATTATATAAACAAGTATCAGAGCGGCAGGACCGAGGAGATCTGTCCCGCAGTCCTTGACGAGGGAACAACGCTCAGAATGCAGCGTGAAGCCGAGAAGGCGTATGCGGCTCTTGGTCTTGAGGGATACGGAAGAGTGGATTTCCTGCTTGACAACAAGGGTAAGATGTATGCGCTTGAAGCAAATACGCTTCCCGGAATGACAAGCGCAAGCCTTATTCCTCAGGAGGCTAAGGCAGCAGGCATCGGCTACGAGGAGCTTTGCGACAAGATCGTAGAAGTTTCTATGAAGAAGTACGAGAAGTAAAACATATCAAAAAATAAGCAGTCCCGTGAGCCTGAAAAGCGGTCGGGACTGCTTTTTTGTTTATAATCGTTTTGTATTTGCGCTCTCTTCGCTTTTGATGACCCGGTACAGCAGGAAAACAGACGCTGTCATCATAATAAGCTCGGTGACGGGCTGAGCCAGGAGCATTCCGTTGAAACCGAAAATGTGATTGAGCAGGAGCAAAAGCGGTACATACAGGATAAGCTGACGCACGAGCGTTATCACAAACGCATACTGCGGCTTGCCCATCGCCTGGAAGGACATTCTGCTCATGGAGATGGCTCCCACGAACGGGAGTATAAACATTATCGTGCGAAGAACGCGGCTTCCCGTTTCGATGACCTCGGGAGTCTGAGTGAATATACCGATAAGGAGAGGGGCAAATATCCCGTAGACTGCCATAACGCACAATTCCGTAAGACTTACCGTAAGTACGCCCGCTTTCAGAACAGACAGCATTCGCTTATAATTCTTTGCACCGTAATTGTAACCCATGATCGGCTGCGTTCCCGCTGCGAAGCCCTGATATATGTAGTTGCCGAGGGAAAGTATCTTTTGCGCAACGCCCGTGGCGGCGACTGTCAGCTCCCCGTAGGAGACGGCAAGGTTATTGTTGACTATGAACGCCGCCGAGGTCAGCAGTGTTTCAAGCATCGCGGGAACGCCGACCCAGAAGATTTCACCGATTATATCGCGCGTAGGCTTGATGAATTTAAAATGCGGAAGGAGAAGAGTTTTCCCGCGGGCGTAAAACAGAAGTGAGACGAGCATACTCACGAGATTTCCGAGGACAGTTGCGATCGCAGCGCCGCGTATTTCCATTCCGAGCAGAAATATGAAGACGGGGTCGAGTATGATATTGGTCACGGTGCCTGCGGCCATACCGGCAATAGACTGTTTTACCGAACCTTCGCTTCGAAGAAGCTGACCGAAGGTGTAGCTTCCCATAGTGAAAAGGCTGCCGAGAAGTATCACAAAAACGTAGTCCTTCGTATAGCCGAAGGTGTTTTCCTTTGCACCGAGACCTCTGACTATGGGCTCGATCAGAAGAAGTCCTGCTGCCGTGACGATAAGGCTGTTAATGACCGTAAGAAGGAAGCCTGTTGTAAGAGTGCGTTCGGCTTTGTCTTTGTCGTTTGCACCGAGACTGCGGGCAATGAGCGACGATGCGCCGGCACCGACCATATTTGAAAGAGACATCGAGATCATCATAACGGGATACGCAAGATTGACAGATGCGAGCTGGTAGTCGTTATTGAGAAGTCCGATGAAATATGTATCAACGAGGTTGTACAGCACCATAATAAACATACCTGCGATAAGCGGCACACCCATTCTGACGACCGCTTTTGCGGGCTTTTCCTCGCTGAGTATAAAAATACGTTTGTCCATAGATAGTAACAGCACCTTGAAGAGATTTGCTCTTTATATAATATCACAAAGTTTGCCGACAGGTGTTAATATAATTAAAATTATGAGGAACTAAAGAAGTCTGCCGTGTGTTTCGGAAGCCTTGACAGAGCGGATAAAAATTAATAAATTGCCTATAGACTTAATGGGGGATTTATGGTAAGATATAAAGGCAGGCGTCTGAGCCTGTATAATTATTATGGAACCTCGGAACGATCACGCTGTGACGCAGGAGATGACTTCGCGGTAAGCGGACGTGGCTTGATGGGGGTCTCCTTAACTTTTTATGTAAATAAGGAAATATAAATAAAGGAGTGTATCGGATATGCTGGAGTTACAAGACATTTACTTCAACGTGAAGGCAGACGATGCAAAGAAAGAGATCATCAACGGTATCAGTCTGACTGTTCCGGATGAAAAGCTCGTGGTAATAACGGGACCGAACGGAGGAGGCAAGTCCACGCTTGCCCGCCTTATCGCAGGCATAGAGAAGCCGACCTCGGGTAAGATAATCCTGCACGGCGAGGATATCACCGAGCTGTCGATCACAGACAGAGCAAAAAAAGGTATCGGATTTGCTTTTCAGCAGCCCGTAAAATTCAAGGGCATTCAGGTTTTTGACCTTATCAGACTTGCTTCGGGAAAGAGGATAACGGTCGCACAGGCGTGCAATTACCTTTCCGCAGTCGGACTCTGTGCGAGAGATTATATCAACCGCGAGGTGAACGGCAGCCTTTCGGGCGGCGAGCTTAAAAGAATAGAGATCGCAACCGTTCTTGCGAAGGGCTCGCGTCTTTCGGTCTTTGACGAGCCTGAGGCAGGTATCGACCTGTGGAGCTTCCAGAACCTTATCGAGGTATTCGAGGGTATGAGAAAGAATATCGCGGGAAGCTCTATCCTCATTATCTCACATCAGGAGCGTATCCTCAACATCGCAGACGAGATCATCGTGCTCAAGGACGGCAAGGTCACGGCTCAGGGCAGCAAAGAGGAGATAATGCCTCAGCTCACGGGCACGGCGTCGGCTGTCAGGGAGTGTTCAAAGCTCAGCACAGGCAAAGGGGGCGTACAGTAATGCAGATAGACGAGATACAGAGAAGGCTGCTCCATGAGGTAGCCGATCTCCACAAGGTGCCCGAGGGCGCTTACAATATCAGATCCAACGGAGCATCTATCGGCAGAGCTTCTACCGCCAATATAGAGATCACTCCGAAGGAAAACGCGAGCGGTATTGATATCAGGATCAAGCCTCACACAAAGAACGAAAGCGTTCATATCCCTGTCGTTATGACTCAGAGTGGTCTTAAAGAGCTTGTATATAATGATTTCTATATCGGTGAAGGAGCAGACGTTGTCATCGTAGCAGGCTGCGGTATCGACAACTGCGGACCCGAGGATTCGGAGCATGACGGTATACACCGTTTCTTTGTCGGAAAGGGCGCAAGCGTAAAATATGTCGAGAAGCATTACGGCTCGGGTCACGGCACGGGCAAGCGTATCCTCAACCCGGGCACCGAGGTCTACATGGAGGAAGACAGTTCCATGGAGATGGAGATGGTACAGATCAAGGGAGTTGACGATACGAACCGCACCACAAAGGCGGAGCTTGCGGCAGGCGCGCGTCTTGTTGTCCGCGAGAGACTTATGACGCACGGAGAGCAGAATGCGATCAGCACATACACAGTGGATCTCAACGGCGACGGCTCAAGCGCAGATGTGGTCTCCCGTTCCGTTGCAAGAGATACGTCTTATCAGAAGTTTGATGCTAAGCTCATCGGAAACGCAGCCTGTTCGGGACATACGGAGTGTGATTCCATCATTATGGACAAGGGCAGGATCCTTGCCGTACCCGGTCTTGAGGCAAACAATCTTGACGCAGCCCTCGTTCACGAAGCGGCTATCGGAAAGATAGCGGGCGACCAGATAATCAAGCTGATGACGCTCGGACTTACCGAAGCAGAAGCAGAGGAACAGATCATAAACGGATTTTTAAAGTAATATCAATAAAAACGCCCGAACGATGAAATGATCGTCGGGCGTGTTCTTTTTATCCTTTGTACGGTAAAGCCATGGGAAGCGTTTTGTCGTCCTGGAGGAAGATATCCTTGTAGTGTTCGTAGACATCTTCATATTCGGGGAGAAATTTCATGATCTCGGGCGATGAGAACGGAACAATGAGATAGTCTGCCCACGTCGCCTGATTGTAATAGCAGTAGATCATCTCGTGGTTGAGATCCTCGAAAACGATCTTAGTTTCTCCGTTGTCACTGACCTTCTTTATTGTGACCTGCCCCATAATGCTCGTTACTTTGTTGTAGTAATCGTCCTGCATCTGAGCGCAGAAAAGGTTTCCGAGGGAGTAGTATACGAGAGTGTCTCCGATGTATTCGGCAGGTTCTATGACGTGGGGATGAGTACCGAGTACAAGGTTTACTCCGCAGTCGGCAAGGAACTGCGCCATATCGCGCTGATAGTCTGTTTCCTTTGTCGAGTACTCAACTCCTGCGTGCATACAAACGATCAGGCAGTCTACTTTATCCCGTACTGCGTCAATATCCTTCTTTACTTGCTTTTTGTATTCCTGATATTCTGTATCTTCCTCGGGAGAAGTGAAATTGCATGGCCAGACGTTGACGAGGTATTCCTTTCCCTCGGGGAGCTGAAAACCGTTCAGTCCGTAGGTGTAGCTGAGCATACTGTATGTTACTCCGTTGCACTCCAGAACGTGCACTTCGTTCCGAGAATCAAGGCTGTCAAATGAGCCTGTCATAAACACGCCGTCCTGCTTGTTCCAGTATTTATACGATTCCAGTATTCCTTCTTCGCCTGCATCGAACGTGTGGTTCGTGGCGGTGGAGACAAGGTTGAAGCCGAGATCGACCATAGCGTCGCCTGCCTCCTGCGGACTGCAAAAGCACGGATAGCTTGAAACGCCGACCTGTGTGCCGCCGAGGATCGTCTCCTGATTGTAGTAGCAAAGATCGCATTCCTCGAGGTACGGCCGCAGCAGCCTGACCATTGGCTTGAAGTCATAGCCCTCTCCGCCTGCAAGTGAGGCGGCGTAGTTGTATGTAGAATCGTATATTATATAATCTCCTGCAAAAAGCAGTCTAAACTCTCCTTCGCTTTTCTGCGCCGTATCGTTTTGCTCTTCTGAAACAGGAGCAGAGGCAGGCTCTGCAGGATCGTCAAGTTCAAAGATGACTTCGCCGGGTTCGAGCGACTCCGCGTCACTTGTATCACCCGATTTGGCGCAGCCCGACGACACGAGCAGACTTGCCGCAAGCGACAATGAAACGAGCGCATTGAGCACGATCCTTTTATTATTAATAAGCATTTTACTTTCCTCCGATCACAATTTCAATATTTATAATATCACCTTTACAATAACAGGTCAATCGGCAGCGGAGTTTTGTTATTAAATTGTAAAAATATATCTGAATAAAATAGTGTGTTGAATTTGGATAACAGATATGGTAAACTATAGATAACTCAGGGGTGAATTATTGACAAATAAGGACGAGATAAAAATGGGTATTATACAATGGATAAAAGGTGAAGAACCCGGCTTTTTTGAAAAACTAAGTTTCCTCTTTCAACACGGTTGTGATCTTGGAGCGTACGGCGAGTTTCTGACGGAATACTTGTTTGGCAACGGCAATATAGAAGGTTACTATAAAGCGCTGCACAATATTTATATTCCGTACAGAAACAAAACATCTGAAATAGATGTTCTTCTGATTCACGAGAAGGGAATTTTCGTCATAGAAAGCAAAAACTATTCCGGGTGGATATTTGGTTCGGCAGGACAAAAACAGTGGACACAGATGCTCAATAAGCAGACAAAATACAGATTCTATAATCCTATTATGCAGAATGATACTCATATAAAAGCCTTGTCAGACTATCTTAGAATTGACAGAGCGATTATTAAGTCGTTTATAGTGTTTTCGGAAAGATGTGAATTAAAGAAAATTCCCGAAAACACGCCTGAGTATACTATACTGAGAAGACATAATCTGCTGCGATATTTAAGGAAGGAACTCGAAGAACGAGCTGCTATTCTTACTCCTGATACAATAGAAAATATTTATAAAACACTGTTGCCGATGACAAACGTTTCCGATGAGGTAAAGCAGGAGCACATTGACAGAATAGCGCGAATAAATAAATAGCAGAAAAAAGACACGGCGTATCAATACCGTGTCTTTTTTATCAAGTATTATCTATCGGATATCAGAGTACACCGATCGTCTGAAGTGCGGAGAGGAGGTACTTGATGAAGAAGAGTACCACGATAACGTACATCAGCGGGTGAACTTCCTTTGCCTTGCCCTTTGCAAGCTTTACAATGAAGAAAGCGATGAAGCCGAAAGCAAGACCGTCTGTGATCGAGTAGAAGAACGGCATACCTACTATCGTGAGGAAGCAGGGGATAGCAACGTCAAGATCTCTCCAGTCGATGTCCATGAGCGAGCCGCACATCATAACGCCTACTACGATGAGTATAGGAGCTGTTGCTGCGCTCGGTACAAGACCGACGATAGGCGAGAGGAAGAGGGCGAGAGCGAAGCAGATGCCTGTTACCATAGAAGTAAGACCTGTCTTACCGCCTGCGGAGATGCCTGCTGTTGACTCAACGTAAGTTGTAACTGTAGATGTACCTATGACTGCGCCTGTAGATGTTGCGATAGCGTCTGCAAGCATTGCCTTTTCGATCTTCGGAAGATCGCCGTTCTCATCGAGATAGCCCGCCTTGTCAGCAGCGCCGATAAGTGTTCCGATAGTGTCGAACATATCTACCATGACGAGCGTGAGCATAGTAGCAAGAAGCGATGCGGGCGGAGCCTTGAAGAGATCAGCAAAGCCCGTGAAGCACTTGCCGAACATCGAGAAGTCGAGGCTCGGAGCCCAGTTTGTCGGAGCTGTAACGCCCATCTCCACGCCGAAGCAGAACTGGAAGATACATCCTATAACAGCGGTGGATATCATGGAAACAAAGAGCGCTGCGGGGACTTTCTTTACTACGAGAATGATCGTGAGGATAAGTCCGAAGCAAGCGAGGAGAACTGTCGGAGAAGCGAAGTTGCCGAGAGCTACCGTTGTTGCGGCGCCGCTTCCTTCGCCGATAACGAGACCTGCGTTTACAAAGCCGATCAGCGCAATGAAAAGACCGATGCCTGCGCCGATAGCCTTCTTGAGGTTGACGGGAATCGCCTTAACGAGAGCCGTGCGTGCGCCTGTAACTGTAAGCAGGATAAAGAAAATACCTGCGAGGAATACTGCGGAAAGCGCAGCGCCTGCCGAAAGACCGAATGCGCCGCAGAGCGTGTATGCAAAAACAGCGTTGAGTCCGAGTCCCGGAGCCTGTGCCATAGGATAGTTGGAAAGGATACCGATCAGCCATGTGCCGATAGCCGCTGCGATACACGTTGCCGTTACTACAGCCGTGTTGGACATACCTGTCGGAGAGCCTTCGCCGAGAATGACAGGGTTAAGGAAGATGATGTACGCCATAGCAAAGAACGTAGTTAGACCCGCAACGATCTCCGTTCTGACGTTCGTGCCGTGTTCGCTCAATCGGAACATCTTATCGAGGAAGCCTCCTTTTGATGCTGCCGCTGCCGCTGCAGACGAAGCCTTTGCTGTCGAGACCTTGGTATTCTCGGAGGAGGGCTTTTTAGCCGCAGTGGTTGTCTGCTTGGCGTTCGGTTTTGATTTGTTTTTCTTTTTTGCCATTGTTTGCACCCCTATGGATTTTTTTACGCCCTTGTGCAGTGCGCGCAAGATCGCATAATCAAATTATAATGTAAAGTTCGCACAATATCAAGTTTTTTTGACAAATTTTGCTTACATATCAAAAAATCCGCCGTAATGGAGACCAAAACGGCGGATCATGCTGTTGTATTTTGTTTTCGTCGCTTAAACTGCGTTGCTGTCGGCGTGAGCTGCACGTCTCATCAACAGAGTTTCGCGCGTCGCGCAGATCTTGTCGGCAAGGCATACGATCCACGCCTCTTTGCTGTGAGGCGGCAGCGGGACAAGCGGGAACATATGATGAACTATGATGTCGCACTCTTTTTTCGAGAGCGTGAAATCCTGCTTCGCATTTTTAAGAGCGGTGTAGGGGTGCGTAAAACCGTGGACATTATGACGTCCGTCAGGGTTGTCGTGCCAGTCGTAGAGAAAGTAGTCGTGCAGCAGCGCACCTCTGACAAGCGAGTCTAAGTCTACATTGAGGTTCATAATCCTTGCGATGCGGACGCTTTCCTCGGCAACGGACAGGCAGTGCGCATAAACGCTGACGGAGCCGTGCTGGATGTGTTCCTTAGTAATGCTGTAGCGAGACCCTCTCTCAAGCTCATCCGCTGTACGTTTGACCAATTCCCGTGCGGACAGCTCTGTATTTCCCATTGTGATCGCCTCCTTTGATATCTTAAGGAGACACTGATTAAATCGAGTGCCAAATCGGACAAAAAAGCCGCAGCAATACTGACTTATTTCAAGGCTTTTGAGTTCAATTTGACAAAAAAGATGCAAGCAAGTTTGGCGCTCGGTCATCAGGACGTGATTTATTCAGTGGCTTCTTAATTTAAGTATAACTTATTACTGTTTAAATTTCAATAACAAAAATTAAAAAAGTGTTGTGTCTTTTTGCACGGATTGTAAATAAAGATAAAACAATTTTCAAAGTGTATTTACAAGCGTTTTTTATGCTGTATAATAAAAGTATAAAGATCGGGAGCGGGTAATGTCGATGATAAAAAAATTTCTGACGCTTCTCTCTGCGGCGGCGCTTGCAGCGGCTGCGGGCGGAGTTGCTTATGCGGATGCGGCGGGTGTTTTCCTGAAGGACACCGATGCTGCAAAGTGTCTTGTAAATAAATACATGGACAGCGTTATGCGTTCCTACAGAGGCGATGAGGACGTGTCCTTTCGCGGGATAGTCAAGGAAGGCTGCGATTTCTGGTATTACAACGACTACAACAACGATCTTATCGCTGATATGAGCCGCAATGAGGGCAATGCCGAGCTTGCTTCTTATTCCGTTGATTTCTGTTCGGTAACATACTCCGATCGTGTTTATACTATCAACACAACGATCACTCAGCAGATCAAGTACAAAGACTGCGCAGAAACATTCCTGACGACTTGTGACCATATTTTTACGATCGAACAAAACGGAAGGTATATGTACATCACAAACGATGAGTGTAACGGCACAGATAAGCTCCTTGCTCCCGTCGAGACGATTGATCTTGCCAAAAAATAAGACTCTTATTCAAAGTTTATGCTGTCAATATATCCCAAAAAAGCAGACCTGTTCGCCGGGTCTGCTTTTTTCTGTCCTTATAATGATTCGGGGGAGATGCCGATAAAATCGGGTGTATGCTCGGGGTTACAGCCCGAGTATCAGAGCAGCTCGAGAGTTTCGGCGTAACGCACCGTTTCCATAGCGTCTTTGGCGTACTTGTCCGCGCCGATCATATCTGCGTATTCCTGCGTAAGGACAGCGCCGCCGACTACTACCTTTGTGTTCGGGCAGCTTTCACGCAGCAGCTTGATCGTCTCCTCCATCGCAGGCACGGTAGTTGTCATGAGAGCGCTCAGACCGACGAGTCTTATGTCCTGCGAAACGGCGCAGTCGCGGATCACCTCGGGCGGTACGTCCTTTCCGAGGTCGATAACATCGTAGCCGTAATTTGCGAGCAGGACTTTGACGATGTTTTTTCCGATATCGTGAATATCGCCCTTGACTGTAGCTAAGATAACCTTTCCCTTGCTCTGCTGTTCTGTTTTGGAAAGCGCCTCTCTGACCGCCTCGAAGGCTGCCTTTGCCGCATCTGCGCTCATGAGAAGCTGAGGGAGGAAAACGGTGTTTTCCTCGAAGCCCTTGCCGACTTTGTCGAGCGCAGGAATGATTCTCTCGTTGATGACCTCGAGCGGGTCGCTCGTTCTGACAAGCTCTGCGGCAGTTGCCTTTGCCTGTTCGCATAATCCTTTTATGATAGCTCTTTTAAGCGGGTCGCCGCCGTCGTCAGCGTCGTTTTTTGCGGTGGACTGAACGGCCTGTGTGCTGCCTACTGTGACGTTAGACGCAAATTCAATGTAGCCTGCGCAGCTTTCATCCATGTTGCGCAGTGCGCGGAAGCTGCGGTAGACCTTCATCATCTCAAAAGAGAACGGATTCATTATAGCGCAGTCGAGTCCTGTTTGCAGAGCTATAGCATAGAAGGTAGATGTAATGAAATCTCGGTTCGGCAGACCGAAGGAGATGTTTGAAACTCCGAGGCTTGTGTGGACTCCGAGACGTTCTTCTATGATGCGTATACTTTCGAGAGTGACGTTTGCGCTGTTCGTGTCGGACGAAACAGTCATAGCGAGCGGATCGACAATTATGTCACAGCGGTCAATGCCGTATTTTTCCGCTTCTTTTATAATGTTTTCGGCGATCTCACAGCGTCCTTCGGCGGTCGTCGGAATACCGTCCGTTCCGATAGTCAGCGCGATCACTGCGCCTCCGTATTTTTTGACGAGCGGGAATATCGCCTTCATACTCTCGGGCTTTCCGTTGACGGAATTGACGAGCGGCTTGCCGTTATAGACGCGCATAGCCTTCTCCATAGCGACGGGATCGACCGTGTCGAGCTGGAGCGGAAGATCACTGACCGCCTGAAGCTCGCTGACAACGCGCACCATCATCGCACATTCGTCTATCTCGGGCAGACCTACATTTACATCGAGTATATCTGCGCCTGCGTCCTGCTGGGCAACGCCCTCGTTGAGGATATATTCAAGATCGTTATCCCTGAGAGCCTGCTTGAACTTCTTCTTGCCCGTAGGATTGATCCTTTCTCCGATCAGAACGGGGATGTTCCCGATGTCTACTGCGTGAGTATAAGATGAAACAACGGTCAGGTGTTTTTTCTGCGGAAGCGTGAATGGGAGCGGCTTCGTTTTATCGACTGTTTTTCTGATGAATTCGGGAGTAGTGCCGCAGCAGCCGCCTACTATCGTAGCTCCCGCCTTGACTATCTCTGTCATAATGTCTGAAAACTCATCGGCGTCAACATCGTAGACAGTCTCGCCGCCTACGCTTTTCGGAAGGCCTGCATTCGGATTAACGATAACAGGCACGCTTGAGCGTTCCACGAGCTTCGGTACTATCCCGACCATCTGACGAGGACCGAGCGAGCAGTTCATACCTATAGCATCAACACCGAGACCCTCAAGCAGAGCTGCCATAGCCGCAGGATCTGCGCCGGTCATCAGTTTTGCGTGTTCATCATAAACGCACGTTGCAAATACGGGGAGAGAGCTGTTTTCCTTTGCTGCAAGTACAGCCGCCTTAGCTTCGTAGGAGTCGTTCATGGTCTCTATGATTATAAGATCGGCGCCGCATCTGTCGGCAATTCTGATGCTGTCCGCAAAGATCGAGACAGCGTCTTCAAATTCGAGATCGCCGAGCGGTTTCAGCATTTTTCCGAGCGGACCTACGTCAAATGCGACATAGCCCTCGCCGTTTTCTCCGCAGACTTCGTTTACGGCTTTCCTCGCATTGTCTATCGCAGCCGAGATGATCTCTTCAAGATTGTCGAATTTCAGACGGTTTGCGCCGAAGGTGTTTGTGGTGATGATATTTGCGCCTGCTTTGAGGTATTCCTTGTGTATGTTATAAATAACCTCGGGGCGGGAAATGTTCCAAAGCTCGGGCAGTTCTCCGGGCTTCAATCCCTCCGCCTGTAACAGAGTACCCATGCCGCCGTCAAAGTAGGTTATTGATGAATGTATTTTGTCGAGTATATTCAAGGTGAAAAACCTCCGCTTTTAAATGTCGTTTCAGTGACCGCTGTCACGGTAAATGCATTTGGTATTCGGACAGGATATGCACTTGCTTGCGCACGTTCTGTTAGATGCGCCGATCCCGATGACTGCCGTTACCGATTTTGTCGGTGTCATGAGCAAGGAGTCGGAAAGCGTGATCCCGAGTGTTCTGTTCATATCAAGACAGCGCATAAAATCAGTCTGGTGCGAGAGAGAAAAATCTCCGTAGCCTGCGCTGAACCGTGAGCAGTGCTGTGTTATATCCTTTGTGATCTCAAGCTCCGCAAAGTCGCAGAAGCTTTCGATAGAAGAAGAACCGAGCGCATCCGTTATAACGCCCTTCGCAGGCTTTATGCGGCTGTATTTCGAGATGAGACGATCGACCGATATCCCGATCGTTGCCGCAAAAAGGTATGCGCCCGTGCAGCCCTTTAAGTGTCGGGCAAGGTCGCGGCTTTTTACTTTTCCGAATACAAGCTCCGTCTCGTCCTCGGATATAGCCCGTATTTCGGTGTACATATAGCAGCAGACGGGAGAGACAGCCTTCAAAAGCTCACTCTTACATTCCTCGATCAGCTTCATCGAGTCGGGATCGGGCGTGTGTCCCTTATAACCCATATACCTCAGCGCTTCTTTGAGATCGGGCGAGGCGTTTTCCGGTCTTCCTTTTATAATATTCATCATCTGATTATGTAGGAAATATTGTCCATGATCGCTTTTGCGACCTCGGGCTTGTTCATCGTGTAAACGTGTACGGAGTTTACGCCGTTTGCATACAGATCAATGATCTGGGAGACCGCAAACGCGATGCCCGCCTGCTTCATAGCGAGTGGGTTGTCGCCGTAACGGTCAACGATCCTGATAAATCTCTGCGGCAGTGCCGATCCTGAGATGCTGCGTATCCTTTTGACCTGAGAGGCGTTGGTGACAGGCATTATCCCTGCGACAACAGGGACGTTTATTCCTGCTTCTCTTACCCTGTACAGAAAATTGTAGAGAATGTTGTTATCGAAGAACATCTGAGTAGTCAAAAACTGACAGCCTTTATCGACCTTTTCTTTGAGATGCTTTATGTCTTCGAATGATGTGGAGCTTTCGGGGTGCGCTTCGGGGTAGCACGCTCCGCCGATACAGAAATCGCCGTGCGACTTTATCTCGTCTATCAGCTCCGAGGCATAGTGGTAGCTGATCTTTTCACGGTCGCAGCCCTCGGGGATATCTCCGCGAAGCGCCAGAACGTTCTCTATCCCTTTTTCTTTGAGACCGTCTATAACGGAGTCGATCTTCTCTTTATCCGAGCTTACGCAAGTCAGATGCGCGAGTGTGGGAACGCCGTACTTTGTCTGGATATTCTGCGCTATATCGGCGGTGAATTCCGATGTGCCGCCTCCTGCGCCGTATGTTACGCTCATAAAATCAGGTTTGAGCGCTGCGATCTCCTCGGTCGCCTGCTTGATCGAGTTGAGTTTGTCATCGGTTTTGGGCGGGAATACCTCCATAGAGAGAGTCGGTTTTCCGCTGTTGAGTATATCAATTATCTTCATAAGAATTATCCTCCGCAAAATTACTCCTTTAATCTTACCATACGAGCGCAATTTTTTCAATAAATGCAGTTATCAAAAAAAGTTATTCCCGGTTATTATCGGGCGGTCGAGCGACCGCAGGCAGTACCGCTGCAGGGTCTTTTGTATACCGGCTTTACTGCCGCATACAACATTTATTCCACTCTCAGCCTCACGACCGGGCGGTCAAGCGACCGCAGGCAA
>ONIC01000163.1 GCA_900317815.1 uncultured Eubacteriales bacterium
AGGCTTTGGCTGGGGAATAGGGATTCGAACCCCAACAAACAGAGTCAGAGTCTGTCGTGCTACCGTTACACAATTCCCCAACGACAAGAGTTATTATATCACGAAACACGACTCCTGTCAACACTTTTTTTAAAAAATTTTATTATTTGCGAAGCGCAGTTTTTTGAAGCGCAGGAAGAGAGCTGCAGGTTATGCTTTGTCTGCCGATTTTGCGCCGAGCGAAGCGAGAAACGAAAAGACGAGTGCCGCCGTTATGCCTGCCGCTGCGCTTGTCAGCGCGCCTGTGAAGATGCCGAGCGCACCGTGTATATTTACTGCGCTTCTGACGCCCATGGCGATCGTGTTGCCGAATCCGAGCAGCGGTACGCTTGCGCCTGCTCCCGCAAATTCAAGCAAAGGCTCGTATATGCCGAGCGCTCCGAGTAAAACGCCCGCAACCACATAAGATGTAAGTATACGCGCGGGGGTGAGTTTTGTTTTGTCGATGAGTATCTGACCTGCGGTGCAGATAAGACCGCCGACCCAGAATGCGTTTAAAAATCTGAGAAACATTCTTCTTCTCCTTTGCATTATATATTAATATATCGGTGAAAAATATCGGTGAAAATTCTGACGGTTTGAAACGAGATCGTCGATACATTATATATTTTTCCCGATATGATGAAAATATACATTTGCGGGGTCAGGGATCGTTGATTATTCCGCGAAAAAATGTGAATAATTTATTGACGGACGTGTGTTTTTGTAGTATTATAGTTCTGATACGATTTTGTCGAAAAAGGGTGTTTGCAGGAGGGCGGCAGACATCATTCAATGACGCGCGGTGCGCGCTTTATTATGGAGATTTTATATGAAAATTGTAATTGTTGGCTGCGGCAAGGTCGGAAGGACGATCGCAGAGCAGCTTGACGGCGAGGGTCACAGTATCACTGTCGTAGACAATAATCCCCGCTGCGTAAACAGACTTGCGCAACATCTTGATGTCATGGGTATTGAAGGCGACGGCGCAAGCCGTGAGGTACTCATGGAAGCGGGCGTTATGAATGCCGATCTTATGATCGCAGTTGCCGACGCCGATGAGCTTAATCTTTATATCTGCCTGCTTGCTCACTGCTGCGGTGCGAAGAACACCATCGCAAGAGTAAGAAACCCTGTGTACCACAAGAATATTTCCGAGAGCCAGCAGATGAGACGTGCTATCGGACTTTCACTTATGATAAATCCTGAAAAGATAGCGGCGCTCGAGATGAGCCGTCTTATCCGTTTCCCGTCGGCGATCGAGGTGGATTCGTTCGCGCGGGGAAACGTCGAACTTTACACACTGAGACTTACTCAGGATCATCTTCTCACCGGCAAGAAGATCTCGGAGATAGGCCTGCTCAAGGGCGACTTCTTCAAAGGAGAGTCGAGGATCTGTCTTGTGCAGAGGGACGGCGAGGTCATTATCCCGGGCGGAGATTTTGTCTTTGCTTCTAATGATAAGGTCTCGTTTATATGCACTCCCGCGAAGGCGAGCTGGCTTTTCAAGAAATTCAACAAAGCCGCACAGACCAAGGCAAAGAACGTGCTTATAGTAGGCGGCAGCAAAACGGCATATTACCTTGCGGAAATACTGATAGAGAGTAACATCAATGTAAAGATACTCGAGAAGGATCAGACACGCGCAAACGAGCTTTCCGAGCTTCTCCCCGAGGCCAATGTGATACGCGGCGACGCTCTGACAGAAGAGCTGCTTGACGCCGAGGGTATAGATAAAATGGACGCCATCGTCACTCTGATGCACCTTGACGAGGAGAACATCATGCTTTCCCTGTATGCAAGGCAGAAGAGCGAGGCGAAGTGCATTACGAAGATCGAGCGTATCGTATTTGATAAGATAGTAGATACGATGCCGCTCGACAGTGTTATCAGACCGCGAGAGCTGACTGCCGAGGCGATCGTTCGCTATGTCCGAGCGGTCAAGAACTCCGAGGGAAGCAACGTTGAGTCGCTTTACAAGCTTGTAGACGGCAAGGCGGAGGCTCTTGAATTCAAGATCAATTCCAAGGACAGTCCCGTGGTAGGTAAACCTCTCAAAACGCTGAGGTTCAAAAATAATCTTCAGATCGCCTGCATAACAAGACGCGGCAGGGCGATCATTCCAAAGGGCGAGGACACGATAGAGCCGGACGATTTTGTAATAGTCGTTACGACTCATAAGGGCCTGCAGAGGATAGAGGATATACTCGCGGATTGATGAACAGCAGTGAATTTTTCAAAGAGGCGATCTTGTGAACAGACATCTTGTAAGATACGTGCTGGGCTGGGTGCTTATCGTTATCGGCGCTATGCTGATACTGCCTGTCATAGTGGCATTTATCTACGGAGAAAAGGATTATATGTATTTCGGCGCCATAGCGGCAGTTTGTCTGACGGCGGGGCTGATCTCATCGAGGTTCAAACCTAAAAACACGCAGATGTACGTCAAGGAGGGATACATCTCCTGCGCGCTGACGTGGGTCCTGCTGAGCGTTATCGGCTGTCTGCCTTTTTATATTAGCGGACAGATACCGTCGTTTACGGACGCGCTGTTTGAGTCTGTCTCGGGCTTTACTACAACGGGCGCAACGATCCTCGGCGTAAACGTCAGAATAGAGGAGCTGAGCCACAGTATGCTGTTCTGGCGAAGCTTTACAAACTGGGCAGGCGGCATGGGAATACTCGTATTTATGCTGGCTGTTATATCTCAGCTTTCGGGTCAGTCAAATATGTACCTGATGAAGGCGGAAAGCCCGGGTCCTGTTGTGTCAAAGCTCATTCCGAAGCTCAGGGGCACGGCGGGTGTACTGTATGCGATATACGGCGCTATGACGCTTATTGAATTTCTGATGCTCGCGCTCGGCGGTATGCCGATCTTTGACGCGATCACGATATCGTTCTCAACGGCGGGCACAGGCGGCTTTTCGATAAAGGACGCGGGCGTTATCGCCTATGAAGGTCATTACTACTGGCAGGCTGTCATGACGGCGTTTATGTTCCTGTTCGCCGTTAATTTCAGCGTGTACTACCTTATCATCACGCGGAAGTTCAGACAGGCGTTCAAGCTTGAGGAGCTTCGCTGGTATTTTGTGATATTTGTTGCGGCAGTCTCCGTAATTACTATAGATCTTACGCTGAACGGATACTATCCCAATATGTTTGACAGGCTTCACCACACGGCGTTCCAGGTCGCTACTTATATTTCTTCAACGGGTCTGGCGAGCGCCGATTTCGATATGTGGCCTGCGGTCTCCAAATCTGTGCTGATGGTAGTGGCTCTGATAGGAGCGTGCGCGGGCAGTACGGGCGGCGGTCTTAAAGTGAGCCGCGCGATTGTACTTGTAAAGAGCACGGCGCGTGACCTCAGAAAGATACTCCATCCGAATTCTGTCTATACGGTAAAAATGGACGGCAAGACGGTCAAGGAGGATGTCGTCAGCTCGATCAACACTTATTTTATCCTGTACATTTTTATAATGGTAATTTCTGTTTTCCTGCTGTCTTTTGATGAGAAAATGGATTTTACAACGGATTTTACGGCGGTCATTGCGACATTCAACAATATGGGACCCGGACTTGCTAAGGTCGGTCCTACTCAGAGCTATTTCGATTATTCGGCATTCTCAAAGTATGTGCTGATCTTCGATATGCTTGCGGGACGTCTTGAAATACTTCCTGTTCTCATGCTTTTTAACAGAAACTGCTGGAGAACAAAGTGATACACAAGGAGAAGATATGCGCGGATTTTTAAAGCGACTGGACAGCAACAGCACCAAGTCGTTTCGGATAATTATTCTGAGCTTTTTGATTATGATACTTACGGGCGCACTGCTTTTGATGCTGCCCATCGCATCACGGGACAGGACCGTTACGAGCTTTGCCGATACGCTTTTTACCGCTGTTTCGGCAACGTGTGTTACGGGGCTTATCGTGCAGGATACCGCGACACACTGGTCGGCTTTCGGTCAGGCTGTTATAATCACACTTATACAGGTCGGCGGTATGGGAGTAATTACGATAGGTCTGACTATCGTGCGGGCTTCGGGAAAGCGTATCGGTATGTGGCAGCGCAGCACGATGCAGGAGTCGATCTCGGCGCCGCAGCTCGGCGGCATAATTAAGCTGACGGGCTTTATACTCAAGACCTCGGCCATAATCGAGCTTGTCGGAGCGCTGCTGCTTATGCCCGTGTTTATACCGGAATTCGGTGTAGGCAAGGGGATCTGGTACTCTTTTTTTCATTCGATCTCGGCTTTCTGCAATGCAGGCTTCGATCTGATGGGCTGCCGTGAGAAATTCTCGTCACTGACGACCTTCAACGATAACATTTATCTCAACTGTGTTATAATGATGCTGATAATCGTGGGCGGTATAGGCTTCCTTACGTGGCATGACATAGGCGAGCACAAATTCAATATCCGCAGATATTCGCTCCAGAGCAAGATCATTCTCATTACTTCACTTGTACTGATCGTACTGCCTGCGGTGTATATGTTTTTCCTCGAGTACGGCGGGCTGCCGATGAAGAGCAGAGTTATAAGCTCGCTGTTCCAATCGGTGACAACGAGGACGGCAGGTTTCAATACTACCGATCTCGATAAGATGGACGATACGGGAAAGCTCGTGATGATCTTCCTGATGATTATAGGCGGATCGCCGGGATCGACTGCGGGCGGTATGAAGACTACTACATTCGCAGTATTGTTCATGGCTTCCGCTGCTGTTTTCGGAAGACGCAAGGATGTGCAGTGCATGGGCAGGCGGCTGCCCGAGGAAGCGGTGCGCAACGCAGGCGCTGTATTGTTTATGTACATGGCGCTCTTTCTTGTGAGCGGTATCGCTATCAGCAGGATCGAGAGTATTCCGCTTATTACCTGCCTTTTTGAAACAGGTTCGGCGGTCGGCACGGTGGGTCTTACGCTCGGCATTACGACAAAGCTTTCGCTTGCGTCTAAGATCATGCTGATGCTGCTTATGTTTTTCGGAAGAGTCGGAGGTCTTACGCTGATTTATGCGGCGCTGCCCTCGAATGAAAATCAGGTATCGAGACTTCCTCTTGAAAAGATTTCTGTAGGATAAGGAGAAGATTATGGATTCGGCAATAATTATCGGTGTAGGTCAGTTCGGCGCCCATATCGCAAAGAGAATGAGCGAGCTGCGCTGCGAGGTCATGGCGATCGATGTAAACGAGGAGCGCATCAACGAGATACTTCCTTATGTAACTAATGCGCAGATAGGAGACAGCACAAACCCCGAGTTTATGAGGGCGATCGGAGTCGGAAACTACGATGTCTGCATAGTGACGATCGGCAACAGCTTCCAGACGTCGCTTGAAACGACCTCTCTTGTGAAGGAACTGGGAGCAAATGTAGTAGTGTCGAGAGCTGCTAACGATGTTCAGATGAAGTTCCTGCTCAGAAACGGAGCGGACGAAGTTATATATCCCGAAAAGCAGACGGCGATGCGTGTCGCAACGAAGTATGCTTCCAAGACGATACTCGACTACATCGAGCTTGACAGCGATATATCGATCTACGAGATGAAGGTTCCGAAGGAATGGAACGGCAAGACGATAATGCAGCTCGATATCAGAAAGAAATTCAATGTAAACATCATTGCGGTCAAGCGCAACGCACATTTGTCGATACCGACGCCGACCATGCTTATTATGGCGGAAGACGTAGCGCTCGTTATCGGTGAGAGAAAGAACATACAGAAATGCTTTAAGGTCTGAGGCAAAAAAATTACGCAGTATGCAAGGCGGTCATCGCTGCATACTGCGTTTTTGCTTTATAAGAGATTACGGGCGAAGGATCGGAGTTTCGTTTTCATCAAGTTCGAACGGGAACTCTTCGCCTGTGCTTTCGGTGCGCGAGCTATCAGACTGCGAACTCGGAGCGGAGCTTTCGCTTTCCTGTGCCGCATCAAACGGGACGAAGGGCAGGACGATCTCGCTGCCTTCCGTCAAAGAGTATGAAAATGACGGTGCATAGTCCTCGGGCTCGGCTTTTGACGAAACGGGGTCGCTCTTGCTTTCAGACTGAGAAGCGGCAGTTGCCTTGGAGCTGTTTTCGCTTTTTGAGGAAGCATCCTTCGACTCATTTTTGGATGACGACTTTGACGAAGGCTTTGAAGACGGTTTCGAGGACGGTTTGGAGCTTGTTTTCGAGCCGTCTGTATTCTCTTTTTTATTGTCAGTTTCGGAGCTTTCAGACTTTTTGCCGTCGGAAGAGGACGATTCGCTTTTTGAAGAGACAGAGCTTATTGTGCCGCTTACTTCGGACGAAGCAGCCTTTTCGCTGTCCTGTTTCGGTTTACAGGCGGTAAATGACGCTGCGAGGGCAAGGGTCAGGCACACTGTGCATATTCTTTTGAATTGTGTCATTATAATTTCTCCTTTTTGAATGATTATCGGTTCACTGCGCTACGGCATCGGGGACATCCGAGTCGGAATTCTTTCCGATCTGAACAACGAGCTTGTTAGGCAGGCAGACGATGGGCAGCGACGAGTCTTTTATGTGACCTTGGTCAACGCAGATCTTGTCGGGGCAGGTAGCGGAGATAACGCCGATCTCGTCGTGGCGCACCTCAATAAGATTTTCACCGCCGTTATGTGAGACTATGAAAGTATACGGCGAAGTGACACGGTCAAGGTCGATCGTTTCGATCAATTCTCCGTCCGAGTAGACATAAGCGATCCTGCCGTTTGAGCCGAGCTTTGTAAATGCGATAAAGATAAGCGAGAGCGCAATCACTGCCGCCGTTATGACGATACATACGGCGGTACGTTTTTTGCTTTCGTTTATCGCTTCTTTCATTAAATACATCTCCCGCCGCTTTGTCATATTTTGTACGTTTATATTATATACTTTTTTTATGGAAATGTAAAGCGTGCGGCGGGCGGCGGGCGAGCGCCCGCGGGCATTTACGCGAACTCAGGTTATTCTATGCACTACTTTTAGTGCCGCGAGCGGCGAGTCGCCGCTGACATGTACGCGATATCAGGTTTACGATATGCATTACTTTCAGTGCCGCTGACATGTACGCGATATCAGGTTTATGATATGCATTACTTTCAGTGCCGCGAGCGGCGGGCAATTTCGAAAAAGCCGCAGCGGTATCTGCCTATCGGTGTTTACCGACCCGTGTTGTGCAATTGTAACAAATATGAAATATTTTTGCTCTGCTTATTGCCAAAAATCGGGCGATATACTATAATGTATTTGTTGAATTGTATAATTTTTTAGTATTTTACAGTCTCTTTCCTGTGAATGTGCAGATGGGGAGTTGTTGCCGAGAAGTCTTTATACGGCAATAATGACAAAAAAGGGGGGAGAAATTTGGATAATCCGTTTTTGAAAGGATCTGTGGAAACAGGCGGTCAGTACCTGACTCCCGAGTGTTCCGTGAATAAGATCCGCCTGGCGAAACTGCCCGTCAGAGGTGTTGACGATGCGATCGAAGGGCTTACCGTCAAGGAGTTTTTCAGCAATAAACTGATAATTTCCGATATAAAAAAGAATGCAGATGCTCTGCATATAGATATAGGCAGCGTACACGAGAAGAAGCTGCCGCATATGCTCAACCTGAAAGCGGACGATGACGCGGATCCGTCAGGGGCGGCTGCGGCGAGAGAGATCATGACAAAATTCGGAAACAGGCTGGGACTTATGCTGCTGTCTCTGAAGCTCGGAGAGATGGAGAACAGAGAAGCGAGACCCGACTGGAACGAGCGTCACTGGGATTACTGGGCGCAGGTCAGCGATATAGTGCTTGTAGGGGGGCTGGCGAGCGGACGGTTCGGTGAAATACTCCGTGAGCAAGTTGAGTATGTGTTTGCGCTTGCAGATGTCAAGCCATACAGGATACTTCTTTATAAAAACGCTCCGCAGGCGGCGTTGCTCGGCTGCGCAAGCTGTATCAAGGGCGGCGACGGTGTGTATGTGGTGATGGATTTCGGTCAGACGGGGATAAAGCGAAGCTGCCTTGTGAAAAGAAGCGGCGAGATAGAGAGTGTCAGGCAGCTCGAATCGCTGCCCTCAAAGTACATGGAATGGAATGATGAGAGCGGCAGCGAAACTGAGCATCAGGCAAAACAGCTTCACGCATATCTTGTTTCGGCTGCCGAGAGCGCGTATCTTGAAGCAAGTCGAGAGATGAAAGCAGAGCCGCAGGGCGAGCTTGTTATAAGCGTTGCGAGCTACACTAAGGACGGGGCGCTCAACAGTGCACGCAGCGGCTACGCAAAGCTCTGTACGCTCGGCGCAAATTATGCGGAGATACTGGCGTGGGAATTGTCGGGCAGATTTCGCAGGGATATAACGGTGCGCCTTATCCATGACGGCACGGCGGTCGCGCTTAATTTCAACAACAGGAAGGATACTGTGTGCCTGTCGGTCGGTTCATACTTCGGCATAGGATTTCCCGAAACTAAAATAGTATGAACCGCCTTATTCGACAAGTTTCTTGCGAAAAAAGGCGTATAATGATCTATGGGTACCTCAAAACCCGCCGACTAAGGAGACACTGATTAAAGCGAGTGCTCATATTGCGCCGTCAGATTTTCAGGCAGATTGCACGAAACGACCGCAGGAATACTGCCG
>ONIC01000097.1 GCA_900317815.1 uncultured Eubacteriales bacterium
CCCGGGGCGTCACCACCCAAGTATCTTCGGCGTTATTGAGCTTAACTTCTGTGTTCGGAATGGGAACAGGTGTACCCTCAATGCTATAAGCACCAACTCTATTCGCTTTTCGCAGCCGTTTCTCTCGACTGCTTGATTATTATATCACGCCTGCGGCAACATTTCAAGTACTTTTTCAATTTTTCCTCATTTTTGACATCATTCACAAAAATTACATCATTATGTCTATATATATTGATTTTTTTGCACCATATTCCAACAGATGCAACATATAGTACAATAAAAATGGAAAAGCAAAAGCGGCCCGAAGGCCGCTCTTGTTTTAAAGGGAATCGTATTCTTGAAAGAGGTATTATCAATCTCATAAAACGGCGCGCAATCATTTCGCCGTTATTGTGTAGCGCAGCTTAGCAATCAATCGCTGCATATATATAATACACCACAGACCCGTGATTTACAATAGGTTTTGTCCGTTCGGTCCAAATCAATGTCTATTTGTTTTCGAATGTAAATATTAAACATTTTTTACAACTTTCCGCGTTGTTATTTATATCAGTTCACGTTGAAAAGTGACGGTGTTTCTTCACAAACAAGCAAAAAATAAGGACGGCCGACCGTCCTTATTTTTCAGGGAATCATATTTTTGAAAGAGGTATTGTCGTTTTTCACAGCCCGAGGCGCGCAATCAATTCGCCCGAGCAGACATTGGTTCGCAGCGTGCGACCGTTTGCTATGTTTATATGATACACTGCAGCAGATCCTTTTTCAACCCATTTTGTCTGTTCAGTCCTCAACACTGTCTATTCGGGGACAGACATCGGACAGCGCCCGATCATTTGACCTTTGAACGTTTTGGCAGATGTACTATGAAGTGTATGATATCCTCATCTACCTCTACATAAGCAACGCCCTTGTAGGATTCCGCAATGCGGCGAACCGTGCTCAATCCGAGCCCCTCGTGATTTTTCTTGCCTGAGTAGCTGTATTCGAAAAAGTGCGAAAGCTCCTCCGTATCTCCGAAGAACCGGTTCGAGACATCGACAACAGCCGAGTCCGCGGTTTCGTACATTCTGACATGGATACCATAATTGCGGTCTGTCTGCTCGACCAAGGCGTCTATCGCATTCTGAAGAAGATTTCCGATGATCCTGTTGATCTCGTAAGCTTCGGGCGCAAGACCTCGAAGGTTCGTTGTGATATCGAAAGTCATTTTGATGCCGCTGCTCTCCGCATCGGATCGGTAGGCATAGAGCAATGCGCTGATGGAAGTATCGTGTATCGGCAGCACCTCGTTGACATATTCCGTTTCGGCAACCATCTTAGTAACGTAGGACTTACACTCCTCATACTTTCCGGCCTCAAGAAGTCCGTTGACAGCGTGAAGATGAAGATTAAAGTCGTGGCGCTGGGCTCGGATCATCTTGATGAACGACTTCAGTTCCTTCTGATGCTGCTTCTCCTGCTCCGAAATATCGGACAATATATAATATTCAACGAGCATTTTAAGCATTATGAAGCTAATAAAAATATACACGAGAGAGAAGAAAAATTCAAAGCCTATGTAGAATATCGCATTCTCGGCCTCACTGACGAAGCTCGCTGACATATATATCCCCGCAACAATAACGACGGTCAGCACCATAAGAAACGAGAATATCATCATTCTGTTGCGTTTCATACGAGGGTCGTCGTGCGCAAAGAAGTCACGCTCCCATGCGTTGCTGAAAAAAGACACCTTCTGAATAAATACGACCAGAAACGCCGCTGCGATTATAACAAGATAGACGATCATATAGAGGAGCTGGTAGACGCTTGCGCCCTCAACTCTCAGCCCGATAAATTCTATGTAGATATAATAATTCAGAACGACAGCCGTACTCATCGAGAACGTCAGCAGCTTCTCGAATGCCCGTTTATTGTCAAAAAGGATCCTTGCCAGCGTCCAGACTATCAGCAGCGCTATAAGCGTCAGATCGGCAAAGCGACCGTCCGTAAATGTCCAGACCGTGCTTCCAAGGAACACAAAGCCGACGATCGCCACAAATTCAGTCAGCGTAAAGCGTGTATTCAGCCACAGCATCAGGCTCATGATAACGCCTACAGTCAGACCGAACACCATTGATATCGCAAATTGCATCACTGCGCCCACCCCTTTTCTTGTATTTCGGAATAATTATGGAGACACTGATTAAAGCGAGTGCTCATATTGCGCCGTCAGATTTTTAGGCAAATTGTTTGAAAAAACCGAAGGTTGCGGGTCTCCGGTGGAGACCTCTGCGAAGCAGAAGCACCGACCGAGGCGGCAGCCGAG
>ONIC01000197.1 GCA_900317815.1 uncultured Eubacteriales bacterium
CAGTATTACTTCGGTTTTTTCAAACAATTTGCCTAAAAATCTGACGGCGCAATATGAGCACTCGCTTTAATCAGTGTCTCCTTAACACCGTTAGCTCTCAGCCATTTCTCGATCTGAGGCTTTGAATCGTTCACTCTGCTGCCTGTGACGGACAGTCCTTTTCCGAGCTTTGCGCTGGGGCATTCCTGCTTGATAGAACGCTCGCTTCCGCCCATTCCGCTGCCCTCGTTCGTGCAAAGAGGAAGGATAGTCTTCCCTGTAAAGTCAAACTTCTCGATGAACGTAAACACAGCCATCGGCATGGTGCCCCAGTAGTTCGGATAAGCAAGTATAACCGTGTCGTACTCATCTATAGATGAAAGCTCCTTCGCAAGCTCGGGACGGACTTTGTTTTTGAGATCCTTCTTCGCCTCATCTATACAGGTCATATAGTCTGCGGAGTACGGCGTTTTCATTTCTATTTTGAAGGTATCCGCATCGATAAGCTCCTTTATCTTGCCGACTGCGATCTCGGTATTTCCTACCTCGACATAGCGCATTGATCCTCCGAAATAGTTTTCATCTGCTCTCGAAAAGAAAGCGATAAGCGTCTTTGACATATTTCATTCCTCCTTACTAACTGATGCTTCTTTGTTTTTGGTATGTTGGATATTCATTTGGCGCAGCTTTTATCGGACGGCGTTTTCCGACAGCATCGGTCTTATACGAGTCTTACAGAAAACTCTGAGCTTCTCAGTCGGATCTACAGAGCCGTCCAGCATACACCAGAGAGTACAGATACCGTAGTATTCGGAAACTATCCAGAATGCGATATCATCGACCGGCATATCGGCTTTAAGCTCTCCAGAAGCGATCCCCTGGCGGAGAATGTCGGATATTACCTTCAGATCGTAATTCAGCTTGATTGTTCCGTCTTCCGTCCGATCTACAACGCTGCTGAACCACTGCTGCGCTATCTTCAAACCCGTTTCGGCGATATAGTTCATCGATTCTGACAGGAAAAATGTCAGCTTCTCATATACGTTGTCGTTCGATTCGATAGTCCTGCGCTCCATTTCCGAAAAATTAGACTGCGTTATCTCCCCCACAACGTCTTCCTTGCGCTTGAAGTACGTATAGAATGTTCCGACTGCAACTCCCGCCTGCGCAGCTATATCCTGTATGGTCACATTTTCAAAGCCGCGCTCGGATATCAGCTTTTCTGCTGCGATTATAAGTTTTTTCCTTGTAAGCAGCGCTGCTTCCTGCCTTTTCCCCATCAGATCACCCCTTTTTGATGATACTATTATAGCGCTTCACTGAATTATATTCAATGAATAATTTGTAAACTTTTTTTGATTGGGATAAAAAAACAAGCCCTGCAATAATAAACCGACAAACGGCATTATCACAAGGCTGTTATATTATCTTTCCCTGACTTCGTATGTGTCTCTTTCGATGGCGAGATCGTACTCTTTCTTCTCACCCGAAGGCGATTCGAGTGTCAGAACGGTCTTCCCTGCCCTTTTAAAATCGGCGTGTACCATGTATTCTTCTATGGAGTCAATATATACGATGCTGACATCGCCGTATTTATCATCGGCAAGATATACCGAGTATGTGTCGTCAAATCGGTGCTCGTCGTTGTCACTCATGATCTCCGTATTGTAGATCGGCGGATTTAAAAGACACAGCACCGTCAGAACGGCAACACCTGCGCAGCCTATGACCGCACCGACTGTCCCGATCTTTTTATCGCTGAAAAGCGCCGCAGGATAAAAGATCATCGCGCAGGCACAGAACAAGCAGATCAGAATATACCTCGGTATATAGAAAAGAAAGTACGAAAAATAAGTGTAATATGAATAACCCGTCAGTACGATCATAGGCAGGAGTATCAGATATCCCCACCACTTATTTTTTTTAATATAGTATCCGATAAACCCCATCGGCAGACAAAGCACTGTCCCGATGAACCAATACTTGTAATATACGAACAGGCCCCACCCTAACGAACTGAACGGCACTTGGATCAGATATATCAGCGGCTGACTTATCAGAAAAAAGACAAAGCATTTCAACGCCGAATCAATATTTGACTTGCTGTTCATAATGATTATTATGCCGAAAAGGATCCACACCTCCAATGTTGTCGTTATGGTATTGAACGATGTGTAATGAAGTTGAGGAATTATCGCCATTGCCGCTGTAAATACGCCTGCAAGAACAGAAGCGATCAGAAGCTTCGGCCAGGTCAGCTCTATTCCTCCGAACAGCTTTTTTGATAGTTTTGTCATAGCGACACCATAACCTTTCACGTAGTTTATGAAGATATTATAACATACTTATTGTGTACACGGCAAGGTGAAATAACAACGCCGCCATACTGAAATGCCTCGTTTTGTGTGACAGTACCGCCGCTGATAGTTAGAGAGCCGCTGTTAAGGTTATCGACCGCACCGCCTTCTTTTGCTTTGTTGCCCGAGATAATGCCGTTTTGTATTTTCAAAGTTCCGTTGTTGACGATCGCGCCGCCGCTTCCCTGAGAACTCAGTCCGCCTATAGCGGAAGCTTCCTCATTTTAACTCACAGCGGAAAGCTCTCCCGTTCCTGCGCTCTGACCGTATATATTCAGAGCGGCTCCGCTTTGTACAGTGATACCGGAATTGGCATTCAGCTTACAGCCGTCGCAAAGTATCAGATTTACCGTGCCGCTGCATTGTACACGGCTGCCAAATAAAACAGTATAAAAAATCGGGCAGGTCAGACCCACCCGATATCACTATGATTTTTTGCGGTAAGCCTCAAGATCCATCAGCTTTTCGCTTTTTGCTACGGCTGTTGTTATGATAACATCTCCAAGACAGTTGCACATACTGATAAACATACCGACAAGAGGACCTATACCGATCACGAGGGCAACTCCCTCAACGGGAACGCCGAGCTGGCTTAAAAGCATCGACAGAATGATAACTCCCGAACCGGGTACTCCGGGGGCGCCGACAGACATCAGAATGATCGAAAAAGCAAGCGTTATCAGTGCGCCGCGTGATATATCAACGCCGTAGATCTGAGCGATCGTCAGCGCCTGTACCGCAAGGAGGACGCTTGTTCCGTCCATATTTATCGTAGCTCCGAGAGGAATGGAAAGACCGTATACCTTCGGTGAAATATGGAGCTTCTTATTGCATGCTTCGAGATTGATAGTTATAGCAGCGTTGCTCGACGCAAGCGAGAATACCTGCAGCATGGACGGAGCATACAGCTTGAAAAAGTGAAGAGGATTAAGTCCCGATATGACGAGTATCATACTGTATACGATCATCATAATTACCAATCCGAACAAAAATGCGCCCATCATTCCAGCTACCGACAAAAGTGACGAGGGTCCTGTTTTCAATACCATAGAAAGAATGGAACAGAAAACTGCAAGCGGAGTGAAACGCATGACAAGAGAGGTTATTTTCAAAAAGAGCTCGCCCAGAGCCTCAAACAATTCACGCAGTCTCACGGAATAATCACCGATAAGACCGACTGCGATCCCGCACAGAACCGCAAGAAAAATAAGCTGGAGCATATTTGATTCGATAAACGGCGACAGGAAATTAGACGGAACTATACCGACTATCATATCCTTGACAGAGATGCTGACCTCCTGTGATGTGTAAGCCGAAACGTCAGCCGTTAAGCCTGCGGCAACGGAAGGATCGCCGGGGCGGAAAATAAAAAACGAACCGATACCGACGCACACGGCTATCAGCGTAGTTATCATATATGTACCGATTATCTTTCCTCCAATGCGGCCGAGTCCCGATGGGTTTGACTGCTGCGAAAAGCACCCGACTATTGAGAAAAATACAACAGGCGCCGCGATCATTTTCAGTGCGTTCATATACATATTCTTCACGGGAGTAAGAAAATTGCCGTCGAGCGCAAGATTCCAGTCCGAAGGCGCAAAAGCCGCTAAAAGGACGCCTGCCACAATTGCCGCAAACAAAGCGCCGAGAGTGACAATAAGCGTCTGAGACGATTTTGAGACCGTCAGACGAACCGTATTCACTCCGTTTTTATGCTTATATTGAAGATTTCTTCCTGTTTTGTACAGGATCGTGCGGCGAAGAGAATCAGCGACACTTGAATCATCGGTCGTAAGATAATCGGTGATGGATGAAGAGATCCCGTCGGGAAAGTCATATTCATCACCCTTGATCGAAAATTCAAATGTTACGCTTCCCGGAAAAGAAAACGAATAAACAGAAAGCTGACTTTCCTCACTCGAATGAGCGACTAGTTCAAGCATGGATTCTTCGGCATTGAGAGCCGTCATCGCAGCAGTCTTTCCCCTTATCTTTTTGCTTTCAAGAACAGCCCGTACATAATCGACTGCCTGACCTATCCCTGCATTATCAACGGTAAAGCTTTGTTTCATATTTTCACCTCAAACAGCGTATAGCAGATCCCGAAACTTATGACACCTGCGGCCACGTATTACTTGTTTATTCTACCACGTTTCATACATTATTGTCTATAGGGTTTTGCAAAATCGGCTTATATTTCTGCATTCTTGAAGCAGCGCCGTAACATATCGGTTTTTCACCTCACAAAAATGTTTCGACAAACAGCAAAAGCGGTGTGCAAAGAAAAACTCCTGCACACCGCCGATTTTCGTTCCGACTGCTGTGATTATTTTGAAAGATCGCTTGTCGAGCCGTTCTTGATGCCGTAAACGCCTTCGCTCAGCGAATAGTCGTTGCTGTTATTGTTGTCCCAGTTCGAGCCGCCGTCATTAAAGCAAGCCTTGACCTTGTTTTTGCCTGTTTCCAGCGGGATAACGTACTTATGCGTATATCCCGAAACACTCTGAGTAGGCTGCATTGCAACACCGGGGACTGCGGTCCATGCGCCGCTTTCAATACAGTAGTGGATATATGGTGATGAGAAACCGCTGTAGTATACGGTAACAGCGCGCTGTACATTCAGTGATGCGCTGCGGGCGAGCATCTCGGCGCCGTCCGATGTTTTAATGTAAACATTGATACTGCACGCACCAGACTTCTTGACCATAAATTTGTAATTAACATTCGATGTGTAGCCGCTGTCGAAAATGCTCTCGCTGCCGCAGGTGCAGGTCACACGATATGCCGCAGCGCCCGAATTTCCCGCATCAAGCGATACCTCGGCAAATTCGCCGCAAGCTATCTCCGCTGTGCCGTTATCGGCATTCTTCACCGTCAGGGAAACATTCGGTGAATTCTCGTAGATCGGAGTTACGGTCATATCGGAAGTCACGTTATCAAGCTCGGACGACCAGCCGATAAATTTGCCGTATACGGGCGAGGGTGCGACCTCGGGTGCCTGTGCCGATCCGCCGCGCGGTACGAAGTCGAACCAGAGATCGCTTCCGTCAAGGTCCTTGAACGATACGGAATAGATCTCCTGATCCTCACTGTAACTATAACTGTACAGACTGTGGATAACATTCTTGACGTAGTCAAATTCGCCCTCGGGGAAAGAGTCGATGATCTCTCTGCCCGTAGCTTCGGGGTGTATGTCGTTGTATGTCTCCTGGAGACGCATCATCAGATACATAAATTTGCCGCGGCAGCTCTTATACTTCGGATCGTAGTCCTTGAGCATTCTGTGGAAATTCTCGCGCGTAACATCAATTCCGACAGCCGAGCAGGATCTCCAAAGCACATAGTTCAAAGCTGTTACGTAATAGTCGCCCGATTTATTCACGATTATCGTATCGTAGCAGTTTGAATCCTCACTCTTTATGTAATTAATAAAGTCATCGAACTTATAGAACTGAAATCCCCAGCCGCGGAAGTCAAACACATCATCGGGGTGCAGATACGAAATGTACGTTGCCATAAAGTCGGCGGACGACTCCGTATAGAATGTCCACGGGAAAGCAGAGTCAAAGTTGTGACCCATCTCATGGAACGGCACCATACTCCTGACTCCCTTTTCGCATCTGTTCTTGCAGTTATTTGCGGCGTATCCTCTGAGCCATTTTATAGGAGTGATAGCGCCGTATGCCTGAACTCCGCTGAGAGCAGGCTCCTCGGACGAGATAATGTACAGCACATCTCCGTGATGCGGCTTCGTTCCGACAAAATCAGCGATCTGCATATATCCCTCGCCGATCTCGTCTGCCCACTGCTGAACGAGGCTCTGATCGTACTGCTCGACATCTTCCTTATGCATAACAAGTCCGATCTGACCAGAACGATATCTTACAGCGCCGTTCTGAGCGGTGTTGAAATCGTCTATGCGCTCTATTTTAAGATCGTCGAAATACGCCGTACCAGTACCTGCCAGTGCGCAGACAATGTCAGCCTTTCCGAAGATATCGGGAACAAAATAAACGGTAGCCTCGATCCAGTCGGACGTACCTGTTTTCCAGTTGTTTTCGGAATAGATATTTGATCCTCGTCCTGTTGAAGATGTGGTATCTTCAAAATCCGCTATCACATAGTGGCAGCAGAATCCGACGTCGATCCATGCGCCGTTGAGCGTTTTTTTCGAAGTAGCCACATTATCGCACTTGATCTTTGCTGTCAGCTTGTAATCAGATTTAGGATCAAGTCCGTACATACGATTGAGCGTGAAATCGGTGTATTCGGTCTTATTGCTTATCATAATAGCCTTCGATCCGTTGACACCGCTGCCCGATGCGATCTTTGCATTCGGATTTCCCGCTATGTTTTCCCAATTTTCTGCGTGGGTATCGCCGCGTTCAAAGCTGCCGTTGAGCTGATCTGCTATTTCCTCCTCGGAAATAAGATCGACCGATATTACCTCGTCTGAGTCTTCCTCATCGGTCGTGACTTCACTGTCCGTCCAAAGCTCGGTATCCGTGACCTCTTCGCTGTCTGTCACCGGATCGGTATCACTGAACCTGTCGGGCTCTGTATCTAAGATTTCCTCGGTATCGGTCGGACCGTCATCGGTATCCGGGACTGTCTCGTTATCAAATGCAAAATCCGAGGGCAGGATATCGCCTATAGCATATCCGTTTACATTCTTTTCAGCTTTTTTATGGAAGCTTACAACGTACTGCTGTACCATATAAGCATCTTTAAGCTGTGCGTCGCCGTCGCCGTCGATATCGCCGAGATAGATCTCACGAGACGACAGCACCGCAAGATCCGCCGCATAGAGCTGTATTACGGATGCATCCTTGAGCGTTACCTTACCGTCGGCGTTTACATCGCCAAAGACAAAACCGACAGTATCGGCTTTCGCTGAAAGACACGGTGAAATAAGCTGCATAAGAACAGCGAGCGTCAGAAGCATCGAAAGACGTTTATTTCCTTTGTGTTTCATGGTGACCTCCGTTTTAGTAGCCGTAACTTGTTTTAGGGAGACACTGATCAATTCACACGCCCATCCCGCTTGCACCACAAGGGAACTTGCAGCGCAAGCCGATCGGTCTGCGCCCTACACGCTTGCCCTCTTGGTGTAATGCTGCGCAATATTGGTATTCAATTTAATCAGTGTCTCCTTAAATTTTAACATAACGTCTTATGTTTTACAAGATTATTATTACAACAACTTTGTCAGTTTTTTTCATCTGCAAACTGTAATTATATACAGTTTTTATGAGAAACTTCTGCGGATATCACTTGCTGCCCTGCTCAACTTTTTTTATATCGTCATCGGACGCCTCTTTCAGAGAGTATGTATCAAATACGGGGTCGGTCGGGAGCCGTATCTCAACCGAGCTTATCTTGTCAAGCATTGCCCTTCCGCTTGTGAGCTTCAGTTCAAAAACGTGGCCGCCCTTTAGGCGATCCTCCGAGATGAAATGGATATGCCAGCCCGAGGCATTGATTCCGTCCATAAAATCGGGATAATAAACGCATACGAGCGTACCCTTGATGTTATCGAAGCGAAACGATTTCTGAGTTTTTTCAAGCATATCCTTCAGTGACACATGGATCGCACGGTAAGCCTCCTCAGAGCGGGCATCAACTACCTCAAATTCTCCGTCTATCCTCACCATGTGCATACTGTTTAAGCCGAATATCTCCTCTATCCTGTTATTCAGAAGCGTCTTGAGTTCTCCTAAACAGCCGATATGCTCCACATCAAACTCAACGCTTCCTTTGAAATTGCAGACGGACGCAAACGGAACACCCATATCATTGTCTGCCGGAACTGCCGAGCCGTCATCGGATGCGCGGTAGCACCGACCATCGGCAACGATCATTTCTCCGTCTACGCTTTCATAAGTTCCGAGTCCCGTGTTTCCGTGTTTCAATAATTCTTCCACATCTATTACGGAACGGGTATGTCCCATAGCAAGAGCCTGCAATGTAGAGACCTGATACATTTTCACATTGTTGTCGGAGAATGCTGTAAATTTTTTCATTTGTGTTGCCTCCTTGTATTTATCAAATAACTCCCATAACGCAGTCGATGAGAAAATGCGTGTTATGGGAGTATAATAATATGTAATTTATGCGGATGTTTTCTCAGGATCGTTTTTGTCTGCCCATCTAAAGCAGAGCATCGTCATATCGTCGAACTGACTGTTCCCGTTAATAAAAAGATCTATGGAAGCCTTCACATTCTCGATCATCTCCGAAGGAGTGCTGCTGCTTTTGTTCTCAAAGCACCTGAGCAGGCGGTCGTCGCCGTACAGTTGATGGGCGTTATTCTCCGCCTCGGTGACTCCGTCCGTATATAGATAAACCATATCGCCCTTCTGAAGCTGTACAGTATGCTCTTTATACACCATATCCTCCATTCCTGCAAGTACGAAGCCGTTTTTGACCTTCAAAAACTCGGGGCTGTCGTCACGCAGCAGCACAGCGGGATTATGACCTGCGCTGACAAATTTGAGCGTACCGTTCTCCGTATCAAGTATGCCCACCCACAAAGTCACGAACATTTCCGCATCATTGCCCGAGCAGAGGGCGTTATTTGCCGTTTCTATCGCCTCTGCAAGGCTCGATGTATCTCTTATACAGTTTTGCAGAGTGATCTTTGATGTAGCCATAAACAGAGCGGCGGGAATACCTTTTCCCGAAACGTCTCCTATCACAAACGCCAGATGAGTGGGATCCACATAGAACACATCGTAGAAATCTCCTCCGACCTCTTTTGCCGCCTCCATAAAAGCGCTGACATCAAGATTTTTGCAGCCGGGATAATCGTTATTTATCCGCGGCAGAAGCGAATGCTGGATAACAGTGGCGACCTCCAGTTCCGACTGAAGGCGGCTTCTTTCGAGTGCAAGATCACGCTGTCTTTCGGTATACGTTATTATGGTTATCATCATAACGAAGCCAATCGCATTCACTACAATAAAAGGTATAGCGATCTGTCTGACGATATCCAATGCTGTTTCAAACGGCTTTACCATAACGAGAACTATGCTCAGGTGGAAAACCTCCATCAGTGCACTCAGCAGTAAGGCAAAGTAGGGCTTTTCCATTTTTGTTTTCCACTTTGCGGAGACTGCGCCGCAGATCGAGCCGATACAGCAAGTCGCAACGACACACGCCTTTGCGGTTATGCCTCCCATCGTCAGGCGGTGAAGACCTGCGATAAGTCCCGCGATCAATCCGCCGAGAGGTCCTCCCGTGAAGCCTGCGAGCATAGGACCGATATCGCGGACGGAAATTATAGCGCCGTTGAGATCAAAGCCCGATATATTTCCGTACATTCCGAAAATACCGCCAAGCAGACCTGCGATGACAGACAGCTTCCACCGCTTTTCGTTGTCTATAAGCCTTGATACAACATCGCTTCCTCCTATAAATGCCGAGATCACCAATATGACAGCCAGCGTTCCTATCATTCGTGAAAACATCATACTCATTTCGCTGATCATACACAAAGCCCTTTCATTTTATTTCAAGGCAGCGCCTTATTTATTGATTATAATAAATTATACTACATCGATCAACTCAATTCAAGTACCGCCGCAGACTTCCACGAAAATCAATATGCTTTCAAAGTTTTTTTCCAAGCCTGCAGCAACAATGCTTCGGCTGTTATGATCGCACAATCGGTCCGATGGCTGCGAGTATGGAGACTGTATGGTAAATGCACGGATTTTCCCGTAAAAAAACAACGCGGAACGCCTTTTATTGACGTTCCGGATCGTTGTTTGTATATTGTATAGAATTGAGTTGAGGTCTTGGTTATTGGTTGGGGTCTCTCCATCTGCAAAGCGGACTGATGGAAAAGATCCGCTTTGCATATTGATGGAAAACTTATGGGGGACGGTGCATTCCGCACTGCGGTGATCGGTAATGCCGAGAGTCCTGAGCTTCGGCGTTAAGGTAGCGCATTTTCAAAAAGATCCCTGAAAAATGATCCGACACGCAATGCGCGGAATTGCTGTATCATAGCCGCCCAAACATTGTATTGGATTTTCTATATTAAGTATACAAAAGGCTGCGTTACAGAAGCGTTACTGCGGCAGCGTAAAATTGTGAACAAATTGTAAATTTAAGGAGACACTGATTAAAGCGAGTGCTCATATTGCGCCGTCAGATTTTCAGGCAGATTGCACGAAACGACCGCAGGGTGCGGGTCTCCG
>ONIC01000131.1 GCA_900317815.1 uncultured Eubacteriales bacterium
GCATCTTTTTGTCAAATTGCCCTCAAAAACCTTGAAATACGTCAGTATTACTTCGGTTTTTTTAAACAATTTGCCTAAAAATCTGACAGCGCAATATGAGCACTCGCTTTAATCAGTGTCTCCCTAATCTTTCAATATAAATGGAGGTAAGTGTTTGTGAGTAAGAAAAAAAACAAGCAGACAAGTATTAATGAGCAAAAGGTGAAGAACAGGTCTGCGTCTGTCAAAATTGATAAGAAATCTGCAGCAAGGATCGACGGTGTGGCTGCGAAGTTGTCTATGCACGAAAAGTTTGCAGCGTTGTACGTTATAAGTATGTTTTCCATATTCCCTGTTTATATGACTAACAAACTTTTTGACGTCAGGGACGATAGGCTTCACTATTTCGTTGTTACGACTTTTGTACTTCTGTTCTTCATAGTTGCTACTTATATCTGTGGGATTGATAAAGAAAGATGGCCTAAGGATCTTTTCAAAATGTCACTGCCCGACTGGGCATTTATTGCATTTGTGGGTGTCTGCCTTATATCAGCAATCTTGTCGGAATATGGTGTTGAAGCTTTCACAGGTTCGGGCGGACGGGACAGCGGATTTTGGCTCATGGCTGTATATCTGTTGTGCTATTTGCTTGTATCGCGTTATTTCAGATACAAGGAAGTAGTTTTCACGGCATTTGCGGTTGTATCAAGTGTTGTTTGCTTTATAGCGCTGCTCCACGAATTCTGGATAGATCCATTCAAGATCATCGTAGATATCAAAGAATCCCAGCAGAAGGACTTCATTACTACTATCGGAAATATCAATATGTTCTCGGGCTTTGTATGTGTTTCCCTTCCCGTATGTACAGCGCTTGCCATAATATCTAAAGACAAGGTCTCATCCGCATTTTACTGGTTTACAGCATCGATCAACTTTATGGGACTTCTTGTAGCTAACAGTATGAGCGGATACTTCGGATTTGTTTCGTTTATGGCTATCCTCTTTATATATTGCTGCGGAAGTGCGCGCAGATTATTCAAGTTTATCCTGACCTGTACTATCATGCTTGCCTCTGCCAAGGTGCTCCGTTTGATGTCATTTTTCTTTAAGGATAATTACAAAAACCTTGAGGATGTATCACGCTTTATGATCTATGACAACAGAGTCTACATGATAATAGTTGTTTTTGCGGTATTAACGGCAGCGGCTTATCTACTTATGAGTAAGTATGGCGACGAACACAGTCCGAAATGGGTACAGCTCTCAGCAGGCGGATTTGTTGCATTTGCGGCAGCTGCTCTTCTCGGCGTGTTTATTTATTTCAGTGCGATAGATAAAACTACCGATCTCGGAAAGCTCAGCAAGATACTCCGCCTTAACGATCAGTGGGGTACTCACAGAGGATATGCATGGATCAGAGGTTTTGAGCTGTGGCATACCAACGGCATCAAGAATACGCTCGTAGGCTCAGGCCCCGATACATTCGGGCAGGTCATAAAGGCTGTTTACAGAGATGATATGGTAAAACGACACGGCAGTGTATTTGATACAGCGCACAACGAATTCCTAAATTACCTTGTTACAACGGGTCTGTTTGGTTTTGCAGCGTATACAACCGTATTTGTTTCGCTTGTTGTAAGATGTGTAAAAAGATGCAGCAAGAACGCAGTCTTCATTATTCCCTTATTAGCTATCTGTGCATATTGCTCACAGTCAATTTTTAATCTTGCAACACCTATCATTACTCCCTATATTTTCCTTTTCTTCGGAATAGCAGAGGCTTTTGTCAGAAAAGCCGACGAATAAAAGCAAAACAACTCCCCCGACTCGAAGAACTGCAGATCAAATGATCTTCGGCTCTCTGAAGTTGGGGGAGCTATAATTAGGAGGCTAAATTAATTGAAAAAACTTCTCAGATACCTCAAGGATTATAAAAAGGAAGCTTTTCTCTCTCCTTTCTTTAAAATGATAGAAGCTATTTTCGAGCTTTTTGTACCGCTGGTCGTAGCTGCAGTGATAGACAGTGGAATAGCAAAAGGGGATACTCGTTTTGTAGTAAAGATGGTTGTTGTTATGGCAAGCCTTGCTGCCGTCGGACTTATCAGTTCGTTAACTGCTCAGTATTTTGCCGCAAAAGCTGCCGTAAATTTTGCATCAAAGGTAAGGCACGCACTTTTTGAACATATTCAGAAGTTTTCATATACCGAACTGGATAAGGTAGGTCCATCAACGCTCATCACACGACTGACAAGTGATCTGAATATATTGCAGAACGGTGTCAATATGACGCTTCGTCTCTTTCTCCGTTCTCCGTTCATAGTTTTCGGAGCAATGATAATGGCTTTTACTATCGACACTAAGTCTGCAATGATCTTTGTAATAACTATAGTCCTTTTGTCTGTAGTCGTCTTCGGAATACTGCTTATTTGTATTCCTCTTTACGAAAATATACAGCAGCGGCTTGACGGTGTTCTGTCTTTAACAAGAGAAGATCTCTCAGGAGCGAGGGTCATACGCGCTTTTTGCAAAGAAGACGATGAATGCAGCGAGTTCAAAGAAAGGAACGATCTGCTGACCGCTTTGCAAAACTACACAGGCAGGATATCTGCTCTGATGAATCCTGTAACGTTGATAATTGTGAATTTCGCGATCATAATCCTTATCTATTCAGGCGGATTACAGGTGAACAGAGGAAGGCTTACCACCGGAGAGGTCGTGGCACTTTACAATTATATGTCTCAGATACTTGTAGAGTTGATAAAGCTCGCTAACTTGATTATCAATATTACAAAGTCTGCTGCCTGCGGAGACAGGATCGAAGCAATACTTGAGATGAAGCCTACTATCATCTATCCCGACAACTATGTACAGCGCAAAAACGGAGAGTTTATCATAGAATTAAAGCATGCATCGCTCCGTTATAAAGACGCTTCCAAGGATTCACTCAGTGATATTGATCTGAGCGTCAAGTACGGTGATACAGTCGGTATTATTGGAGGTACCGGCTCGGGAAAGACTTCGCTCATAAATCTGATAGCAAGATTTTACGATGCCACAGACGGTCAGATACTGCTTGACGGTGTGGATATCAAAGAATACCCCGCCGACCAGCTCAGAAAAATCTTCGGAATAGTTCCTCAAAAGTCGGTGCTTTTTAAAGGTACAGTCAGAGATAATATGAAATGGGGCAAGAACGATGCAACCGATGAAGAAATAATTTCCGCTCTCGAAGCAGCGCAGGCAAAGGAGATCATTGACGCTAAGGCGGACGGATTGGATTATAAGATCGAACAGGGTGGCAAAAATCTTTCGGGCGGTCAACGTCAGAGAATGACGATCGCACGCGCTCTTGTATCTTCTCCCGAGATCCTGATACTTGACGACAGCTCTTCCGCACTCGATTTTGCAACAGATGCGAGGCTTCGCAGTGCGATTAGGAACAATTACAGCAAAAAGACTGTATTTATCGTTTCTCAGCGTGCATCGTCTATTCGATACGCAGATAAGATAGTTGTTCTCGATGACGGAAAGGCAGTTGGAATAGGTACGCATGATGAGCTGATAAGAGACTGTGATATTTACAGAGAGATCTATGAATCACAGTTTAAAAAGGAGGCGGTATCGTGAAAAAAACTGATAAAAGTCAGAAAAGCGCCTTGAAAAAAACGCTCGCGTACGTCAGCAGATACAAGCTTCTCATTATAGTTTCGATCTTTCTTGCTGCCGTTACCGTTGCCCTGACACTTTATGTCCCGATACTGGTCGGACGCGCGATAGATATGATCATTGGGGTTAATCAGGTCGATCTATCAGGCATAATACAAATACTTGTAAAAACCGGCTTTATTGTATTGCTTACTGCCGTTATGCAATGGCTGATGAATATAATCAATAACCGAGTTACATTCAAAGTGGTAAGAGACATCAGAAACGAGGCATTCTCCAACCTGCAGCGTCTCCCCCTTTCTTACATAGACAGTCATGTTCACGGAGACATAGTAAGCCGAATAATAGCTGATGTAGATCAGTTTGCCGACGGTTTACTGATGGGATTTACTCAGTTTTTCAGCGGAGTGGTCACAATAATCGGCACGCTTGGTTTTATGCTTTCAATTGATTGGAAGATCACGCTCGTTGTTGTAATTCTGACGCCGATCTCGCTTTTTATTGCAAAAGGTATCGCTACGGCTACTTACAGTTATTTTAAGATACAGTCACAGATAAGAGGCGATCAGACGGCGCTTATAGATGAACTGATCGGAAATCAGAAAACTGTTAAAGTTTTTTCTCATGAACATCAGTCTTTGGAAGATTTTGATGAGATCAATGAAAGGCTCACCGCAGCATCAGTAAAGGCTGTTTTTTTCTCATCACTCACAAACCCCTCAACACGTTTTGTAAACAGCTTGATATATGCGGCAGTAACGCTGTTCGGTGCAATATCAATAATAAAATGGGATCTGATCACTGTTGGTGAACTGACCTGTTTTTTGAGTTACGCAAATCAGTACACCAAACCCTTCAACGAAATCTCCGGCGTGGTTACCGAGCTTCAGAATGCGCTTGCCTGCGCCTCGCGAGTATTTGAATTGATAGAAGCAGAGCCGCAGATCCCTGATTCCGAGAATGCTGTTACCCTAAAGAATGCAGACGGACGTGTAACATTAAAAAATGTTGACTTCTCATACACAAAAGATACAAAGCTGATCGAGAATTTTAATCTTGATGTAATTCATGGAAAAAGAGTAGCGATAGTCGGACCTACAGGCTGCGGAAAAACAACATTGATCAATCTTTTGATGCGGTTTTATGATGTTGACAGCGGCAGCATTTCTGTAGATTGTATAGATATAAGAAATACTACAAGATCAAGTCTGCGATCAAATTATGGAATGGTACTACAGGAAACTTGGATAAAAAGCGGAACTGTGCGTGAGAATATCGCTTTTGGAAAGCCTGATGCCACTGATGAAGAAATCGAAGCCGCAGCTCATGCTACTCACGCCGATAGATTTATAAAACGACTTCCAGAAGGGCTGGATACATTTATCAGTGACGATAATTCAATGCTGTCTCAAGGTCAAAAGCAACTTTTGTGCATAACCCGCGTGATGCTGAACCTCCCCCCCATGCTGATCCTTGATGAAGCGACTTCGTCTATTGATACAAGAACGGAACTGATAATACAGTCCTCATTTGCTAAGATGATGATGGGACGGACAAGCTTCATTGTAGCGCATCGTCTTTCAACCGTTCGTGAGGCTGACATTATTCTCGTTATGAAAGATGGAAATGTCGTTGAGCAGGGAGATCATTCTGAGCTTCTGAAAAAAGGCGGTTTCTACTCGAAACTATATAACAGCCAGTTTACGGCATAAAAGATCCCCGACAGGCTCATTCTGAGCTGAATCGTCGGGGATTTCTTTATCTTATGCACCAAGTGCGATGTATACAAATATCGAAGATAAACAGAATATTGCAACGCATGATGTTACAACGATCCTGATTGTTTGAGTAAGAGCTTTTTTCTTACCGTTATCGATCTCAAACTGCTGAAGTGATGCGCCGATGAATAAAGCACCAAGTATGCAAGTAGGAACTATATAGCGATAGTCCATAGAACAGTTATGAGGAAAATCAAAACAGAACTTGATGTAATAAACAAACATCAGGATCTGAAAGAAGACAAGGAATATCTTCTCGGTTTTGTCCACTTGTTTTGATTTTTTTACAACAAACATAAGAGTAGCTGCAAGCGATAGAACTATCATTATAATATTCATTATGAGAAGAATTCGGCAATACGGAGCAATGTCTTTAAAGCAGTACTCTCCGAAAAGCGACGTTTTGACAATTGCCACAAAGGGATTGTATTCGTAAAAATCTGCTCCTGTTGCGATCCTGTTGAGAAAGACATTTTCAAACGGATGATATGAAAAGTCAAACAATCGTTCAAAAACCGTCTTGTCCCCGATATACTGATCGGACTCCTCGGAAAGCCTCTGCACATACGTAAACGGTACCTTAAATCTGATATTGTTGCGTATAGAGAACCAAAGACCAAGCGGTAGACATACAGTTCCGAAAATACAGAACTGACGTATGTTTTCTATTACGTTCTTCTTGTCAGATATAAGTTTAATCAAGAAGACAAGAGCAATAGGAATCGCTACAAGGGCAGCGGAGAGTTTCGTAGACATACCAAGTCCTATCGAAAGTGCAATATATAGAATATTCTTTACGGTAGGATCTTCATACCACACAAGAGTAGAATAAACGCTTAATAGTATGAACAGGATTGAAAGAATATCGTTATTCACACTGCCTGCAAGAATAATAAACGTCGGATGAAACGCAACTATAGAGATAGCAAGAAGCTTTGGAAGCCCGTTAATTCGAAGCTTCGTAAAGATTCTTTCCGAAACGAGCATACAGCAGGAAGAGTAGAACAGCGTTAGGAATTGAAGGCTGCCCACTGCGCGTGAGTAACTCATACCGAATGTGGTGAGTATTCTCATCCACATAGCCGCAAGAAGATGGTGCAGCGGAGGATGATAAAACTGCACTCGTGTTGTCGGATCGAAATTTGGCAGTGAAAAGCCGTTGTTATAAAAATGCTCTATATATGCCGAATGTCCCTTAGTTCCGCCGAAAGCGAACAGGTCGTGCTGACGTACACGGACCGTCTCTGAAAGAGGAGTATAAATAACGTAATCAAGACGGATCACGAATCCGGCAGCCATTATTAAGAGTGCCGCATTTTGAGTATTTAGCTTCTTTTCATAAAGCAGAAATCCCGCAAGCAACAAGAGCGCTGTCAGCGACATGACAGAAAAAACCGTACCGCTCATCTCACGGGTCTTGTCAAAAACGACTGTGGAGAGTATGCAGAGCAGACCGAGAGCAGCAAGCGCAGCCTTAATGGCAGCCGAGCTGATATCGGGTCTCGTATCTATAGCGTTGTCCGGCTTCAATGACGGTTTAATCTTGCTCATAGATTATTTCCCGTCCTTTGTTTCGTGGTACGACTTTTCAGTATTGACGTTCCATACGGCAGTCTTATCAGTAGAACCTGACTTTATAGCATCTACAGCGCGGAAAGCTGTAACCATCGAGTGATCCATATTATTGTAGCGGTGCTGACCGTTTCTTCCTATGCAGAAAAGATTCTGATATTTGTTAAGCTGATCGACAAGCGTGTCCATCTGAGCGTATGTATCAAAATAAGCAGGGTATGCTTTTTTGATGCGCTCTCTGTGAGAGTCGAGGACCTGATCTGTCGTGATAATGCCCATCGTCTGCAGTTCTTTAGCTGCAAACTCGATGCACTCTTCATCTGTCATATTCCAGAAGTTGTCGCCTTCTTCACAGAAATATTCAAGACCGATCCAAACGTGATGCTCGGGATCGTTAACAAGATACGGGCTCCAGTTGTTGAATACCTGTATCCTTCCGAGTTTTACGTTTGTATCCTGTACATAGATCCAGCAGTCGGGCACGATGTTTCCGAGAGTCTTGATATCTGTTTCGTTTTTAAGATTGAGTTTGTCAACAAGAAGGCCGACTGTGACAAAGTCTCTGTAAGGAAGACCTTTAGCAATCTTGACGATATCGTCATTCGGCTTATCGCCTGTCATTCCGACTACAAGATCCTTAACCGGCATAGTAGAGATAAAGATATCGCCTTCGACAGTAACAGATCCGTTCTCTGTTTCGCAGACTACCTGTGTTACTTTATTATTATTGAGAACGATGTTGCGTACATCGCAGCCCATCTTAATTGTTCCGCCTGCTTTTTCGATCTCGGAAGCTACTGTCTCCCAAAGCTGACCGGGACCAAATTTCGGGTACCAGAATTCCTCAATAAGCGAAGTCTCTACCTCTTTGTTATTTTTCTTTCCGCCGAACGCTTTTTTGAACATATCCTTAAGGAGAGCGCGTATCGAAAGACCTTTTACGCGCTGAGCGCCCCAATCAGCTGATATCTCGCTCGGATGCCGTCCCCAAAGTTTCTCGGTATAGCCTTCAAAAAACATACTGTAGAGCTTTTTTCCGAAGCGGTTGATATAGAAATTGCCGAGACTTGTTTCGGGTTTCTTGAACATTGCAGCTTTAAGGTAAGAAAAACCTGCTGCCATAGTTGTGGCAAAGCCCATATTCTTTATCGTGCTCCATTTCATGGAGATAGGATAATCGAAGAAATGCTTGTTGAAGTAGATTCGTGATACTCTGCGGCGGATAAGCATAACACGATCTTCATTGTTCGGATCGGGGCCGCCTGCTTCAAGCGGCTTTTCTCTGCCAAGTTTCTCGTCATCAAAGCTGTTTTTTCCCTGAATAGGCATCATAGCCTTCCACCAGTTCATAACGCTCTCGTCTTTTGAGAAGAAACGGTGGCCGCCGATATCCATTCTGTTTCCGTTATATCTGACTGTCTGGGAGATACCGCCAATAGCATGTGAGCTTTCGAGAATGACTACCTCGTAGTCTTTTTTACCGCCGTCCTTGAGCAGCTCATAGGCTGCCGTCAGACCTGCAGGACCAGCTCCGATAATTACGATCTTCTTCATTTCAATTCCTCCGAATACTCTTTCAGGATTTATTACTGTAATTCATAGTTATCTTCTATTTCAGCCTTTCGGTAAAGGATAAACTTTCTTGCACAGAAATTCCAGATGTATACAAGTACGGTCGCCACGAGCTTTCCGACTATGTAATACTTATCAACGGGTATAAGTGTTCCGAACGTTGCGTGCTTGACAAAATATCCCATACCGAAGAAGCCTTCCATAGCAAAGGGGGCTATAATAAGCTCCGTCAGACCGAGACCGATAATTCCGATGACCGCAAATGCGATAAAATCGACTACACGGTTTTTGACCTTTGCCTTCGCAAAGACCCAGAATGTTGAAACAATATAATTCACCGTCAAGCCTGCGATAAAGCCAAAGACCGTAGCGCCTTTCTCGGGCATCCCGAAAAGTTCTCTGAACAGTACGAGTACACCAATATCTGCTACTGTTGCGATACCGCCGACAAACAGACTTCTGAAAAATTGGATAAATGTATTTGTAGTTTCTTCTATGAATAGTTTATTGAACCATTTTTTTATCATTTTTTCACTGCCCTATCAGTTACACCCCACAGCAACTAAGTCGGATGCATTTAAAATTCACAAACAAATTTATTTTATCACAAATTGTTCGATATTACAATATATATCCGTGATTTTCTCTATTTTTACTAAAAGACTCTTCTCGCTGCCTTTGCCTATGGATACGAGTCGGGAAACAGATTAGCGGACAAACACTCTGTATAAAGCATCTGTCCGCTGGATAATTGTATATATAGTTGATCAGAACAATTCTCCGACATAAGCTCCTTCGGGATTGTCAAATCCAACTGAATAACGGAGCGTATATAATGCATCCTGAGCTGTGACGCTGCCATCCCGGTCAACATCCGCAAACAGCTTGCCGCTGCTGTCAAGTGTGATCATATCCGCAGATGCTCTCAGGATTGCAAGCGCATCGGTCGAGTCTACTGTGAGATTTCCGTCCATATCACCTGTCATCCCCTGCACTCCAATCGGGGCATCAGGCTTGTCCTGAGTTTCGGGAATATCGGGAGTGTCGATCGGTGTATCGGGAGTTTGTTCGGGATTATCTGGGGTATCTTCTTTACTTGGTTCGTTCGGTGTATCGGTCGTCTCATCGGCAGTGTCCGAAGACTGTGTGTCTGATGAAGGTTCTTGTTCGGAAGAAGTATCCGTATCTGATGAAGGCTTGTTTTCCGAGGAAGTGTCCGTATCGGATGAAGGCTTGTTCTCCGAGGAAGTATCCGTATCGGACGAAGGCTTATTTTCCGATGAAGTATCTGTATCGGACGAAGGATTGTTTTCCGATGAAGTATCAGTGTCGGACGAAGGCTTATTTTCCGATGAAGTATCTGTATCGGACGAAGGCTTATTTTCCGATGAAGTATCAGTGTCGGACGAAGGCTTATTTTCCGATGAAGTATCCGTATCGGACGAAGGCCTATTTTCCGATGAAGTATCTGTATCGGACGAAGGCTTGTTTTCCGAGGAAGTATCTGTATCGGACGAAGGCTTATTTTCCGATGAAGTGTCTGTATCGGACGAAGGCTTGTTTTCCGAGGAAGTATCTGTATCGGACGAAGGCTTATTTTCCGATGAAGTATCCGTATCGGACGAAGGCTTGTTCTCCGATGAGGTATCCGTATCGGACGAAGGCTTGTTCTCCGATGAAGTATCCGTATCGGACGACTTCGGTTCAAAAGGTACAAACGGAAGTTCAATATCACCCGATAATTCATAGCTTTTCGAGATCGGAGTAGCATTTGCGGTTAACGTGACAGTTGAGATCGACATAACGATAATTGCGATCGTGAGTGTGACGGAAAATAATTTTTTCATCATAAATTCTCCTTTGCAAAGTATTCGCTTATTTTGTTTTTGTTCAAGTCTTCTCCGATCACGATTATCACGGATTGACCATCGACGATCGGTTTAATTTCGCAGGACTTATGTGTTGCATTTATTTCATACCATGAGCCGTCTTCAATTGTAAAGCCCTTGACTCTGAAAACGTGTCCGCACTCTGTATCTGAAAGTATTTTCTCAGAAATACTGCGGAGTTTTCCGACGCTTGGATCAATGTTCAGAAAATAGACAGAGCCAAAGCTGCTTTGTTCGTCCTGAATTTTTACAAAGCTTGCTTCTTTGTAACCGCTGTGTTCTATTTCGGAATAATCATCTTCGGTGAGATCATTCCATGGTTTTGCTATGTAGTATGAAAACGGATCGCGATCCGAGCGTATCTTTTCAAGTGATACTTTTATGTGTGAAAGTGCTTCGGGTACCTCATTTCCATTTTGATCGTTAATATGGCTGAAAACGATTTTTCCTGCGACTGCGCACTGAGAAGCAAGAAGGTAGTCTCCTTTTTCAGAAACTTCTTTATTTGTTGGATCTACTATCGCTATTACGGATCCAATCTTGTACATCCTGTCAAGCGGAGATTCGGAAAGCGTGTCGTAAAACTCGTCAACATCGAATACTCCGGACGGTTCAATAACAACATGATCGTATCCTGACATTGCCATAGCTATCAGTTTTGTTTTGAAGCGTCTGCGGTGACAGTGCTTATCGCAAGCTCCCGAAACCATCTCTATCCCGCATCCTTCTGCGGAGAGTTCCTGCAGGAGCATAGTGTCAACATTTACCGCACCGAAATCATTTTCAAGAATACAGACGTTATGACCGTTATCCATTAAACGGCGAACGTATTTTTTCATAAAAGTGGTCTTTCCCGAACCGAGAAAACCGGTTATCAAATCTACAGTTGTCATATATTACAGCTCCGTGTAGTTTCTGCATAAGATAATTCTAACACAACAGTTCCATGTTTTCAAGAGGATTTCTTGTTTTTTTGAATTGCCAATACAATAACAAAAACGGCACGTATTATTAACCGTGCCGCTTTTTCTATTAACCTGCAATAGATATGCCGATCTCTTTGAGTTTAGCAAGATCGTCATCGCTCGGTGCATCGTTTACGATAAAACCTTCACCGTTCACAAGCTCGGCACCTGCGTTCTTGACTTTCTCTTCCCAACTGCGCATCCACTCACCATCGCCCCAGCCGTAAGATCCGAAAAGAAATACCTTCTTTCCGCTAAGGTCATTTTCGATACCTGAGAAGAAAGGTTCGAATTCGCTTTCCTCGAGTACCTCGTCTCCCATTGCAGGACAGCCGAGTGCGAGTGCATCAAGCTCTGCGACACTTGAACCGAAATCGGACACGGAGACAGCCTCTGTACCCATACCTTCTGCTACTGCGTTTGCCATAGCTTCTGTATTGCCTGTGCCGCTCCAATAAATTACTGCTGTTTTCATTTACAAATCCTCCTTGTATGCTTTCAGTGCCTGATAAATATCATGACCCTGACTTATCTTATTGCACAGAAAATTTCTGCAATAAACATATTTATCAAATTTCATTCTCGCACCGTCGGGATCGCTGTAGACCTTCCAAAATCCGCAAAACAGAAAGTTTTCACCGTTGTTTTTTATAAAACCCAACACATCTTCTATGGGATATCCGAGAAATACTCCGATCTCATGAGGAAATGATCCGCAGGTTATGCGGCTTTCGAGAACAGTGAGCATTTCATCTACCGACATATCTTTATTGTAGCCGCAATCCTCAAGGAAAGCAGAAGTTTGAGTGTCTTTTAGAACGATCTTAAGCAATTCTTCACAATAAACATAAGCTAAAACTCGGCTTTTGCATTTGCAAAGAAATCTGATTTTGAGACCACTAAACTCAATTTTTGATTTGAATAGATTCTCAAGCTCACGCAAACGGAAATCATTCTGATCGACAGCAAATAGATTCGCACATTTTACTCTTAACAGTGTAGGCGCCGAATGAAAGGCAAGCATTTTTTCAAATCGTTGTTTGTCGTGTTCAGACATACAGCATACTCCTTTCCGTTGTGATCAAGACTATTATTTCTCGTTATTGAGTCATTATTAATTAGTTTTAACTAACTATACTAATTATAGATGAGATGTTTCTGATTGTCAATAGAATGTGGTTGCGTTGGGAAAAGTTTGTATAATAAGCAGTTAGTTATTTCTAACATTAGAAAATTTTTATACACTTTTATCAATCATCTTTTGCAAATAACAAAAAGGACTGCATATTCCGAGCAGTCCTTTAAAAGCTATATAATTATAATGATCTTAGTATACGAAAACCGGCATACCGGGGTAAACAAATCCGTAAAGCTGTTCTGCTACTTCTAAAGGAAGGTTTACGCAACCGTGGGAACCGTTATCAATATACATATCATCTCCGAACGCCCATTGCCAGTCAGCATCGTGAAATCCGATATCTGTTGTAAATACCATCCAATAAGCGACCTCTGTTTCGTAATCATCTCCGCGAAGAGTCGCATTTTCCTGCATATAGATGATACTGTATATACCTATCGGAGTATCGTGTTCAGAATCAGGCATACCTGTCACAACATCTGATTCGAGAACAACCTCTCCGTTCTGATACATCCACATATATTGCTCGTCTATGCTGACTTCCGCGTATGTGTTTCCGTAGTAATCCGAATCATCGTAAGCTACGGCAGTTTTCATCCACCACTTATTGCTTTCCTCGCTGCCGTTGGTGAGATCTATGAAAACGCTTTCTTTTTTCTCTGCGTAGCTTTTTAGCATATCTGTGACGTAATCTACATCAAGTTCCCACCCGTAGTAGCTGTTTGCAAGTGTGACTACCTCTCCGTAATGAGTAACAAAATCTTTTGGCTTATGTATAGTATTGTATAAAGCGGAAAGTTCATCAGCGGTTGACTTGATCGCAGCATCGTTCAGTTTCAGACTTCCGTCATTTTCTAAGGTGTACCAAGAAGAGATAGCAAGCGGATCAAGTACATGGTCGTGCTTGCCGAATCGAAGTGTGATCGTCATATCTGCTAATACAGCATAGGCATCTTTTTTGGCATTTAGCTTGGAATCGCCTGTCAATACCTTTGGCATAGCGTAAATTCCGTCCATCTCAAGATTTACCGATGTCTCCTGATCAGCTATTGCTTTTTTGATACGATCCTCGAGTCTGTCGGGATCGGCTTTACTTCCTGTTATTGAGGGTCTGATATCGAATGCGCCGTCATGGAAATAAAGTTCCGCATCAACAGGTTCTGTTACAACTTCGGGGTTCAGACACTTCAGCGATGATATTTTCTTGTTAAAAAGGTCATCATTATACTCGTATGTAATAAGCCCATCGGTATTTATAGTTTTATTTCCGAAGAGTGCCCCGATCCAGGAGTAACCTGAACGATGTGTCAGAACGTGCTTAAAATCATCAGAGATATCGACTGTCATTTCTATATCCTGAGCGGTGATTGTTTCTGTAACTCCGTCTTTTTCAAAAATGTTCAGCTTGTAGGAAGAAGCAGCATCGGTTATAGCGTTGCGTGCCTGCTTGATGTTCATTCCCGAGACATCTACTCCGTTAATACTTGTGCCTGACATAAAATGTGACGAGTTGTGTATACTGAAAGCGATAAGAAATATCAACAGAACCGCGCCTAAACAAGTACCCGCTGCTGCCGCAGGGTGTAACGATTTGATTTTTTCACCCGGTTTTATACTTTTTATGTCTACTGACCTGAGCTTCTGTACAAATGCTGAAAAAGTATCTCTCGCAGCCTGACCGATACTTCTGTCCTTGAGTCTTTTATCGACAAATTCCTTGATTTTTCTGCCAATAAAACCAAACGAATACTTGATAACGTCTATAATGAAGCCGCCTACTCTTTTGATCCCTTTGACCGCAGCGGCACCTTTATTATTTTTGCTCATAAAAAAGATCATCACTCCTCTGTGTCTTACAAATCCTTTTTATAAAACATTGTCGGTGTCTGACAAAACTGTACTATTTTAAATATACCTAATATTCGCAGCTTTGTCAACCTGAAAAGCAATTTGTAACCCGGTTATAACCATATCGTAACTTGTTTTTGAGAAACTGCATTCAATGATGAGGCAACTCACAAAACAGCTCTTTGTATCAGAAAGTCAATTATATCGGAAGCTCTGCTCGTCAGCTCCGGAAGTTCATCTTTTGAAAAGTATCCGAGCTTCAGGCTTTCGCTGTCGTTTACTTTGAGCTCACCGCTGACGTTTCGCGCGAGATAGAGCGCTGTCACCGTGTACAATTCGTCGCCGTTCGGATAGATAAAGTGAAGATCTTTGCCTGAGTATAGATTGAGAAAGGTAAAACCTTCGGCTGAAAGATTAGTTTCCTCTTTCAATTCCCTTGCTGCTGTTTCTTCAAGTGATTCACCGAGTTCTATCGCCCCTCCGGGGAGTCCCCATGTCTTTGTATCGGATCTGAGGCCGAGCAGAATTTTTCCATCTTTTATAACGGCAACTGTAGCTCCTGCGGTCAGCATGGGAGCATGACCGATATGTTTTCTTATGTCATTTATGTAGCTCATATATTATTCGTCTCCGTTCCGTTATTTCATAAGGAAAGTTTTCAGAACATCGGCAAATAGATCTGATGTGTCATACAGAGCGTGACCGCAGCCGCTGAACATAGTTATTTCGAAACGTTCGTTAAATTGAAAATAATCTTCGATCTCTTTTTCGGGATGGTCGGTAAAAACTGCGTCAGTATTGTCACCTACATATAAAACAGGACAATGAATATTTCTCGCTTGCTCTCGAATATCAAAATGCTGTATCGTATTGGCAAGAATAATGAAGCGTTCCAGATCATTACTTGATATTTCAGCCGCCATTCTGAGAAATAATTCACGATTTCTCTCAAAAAATGATGCGGAATAGACGGTTTCACCCATTAAGAGACATAAACTCTTACATTCCTCTTTTTCAGCGAGCTTTACCCAGCGCTCTATTACAGAGAATCTACTCTCATCAACGCGGAGCGCAGATGAAACGATAACCAATTTTTTGATCAGTTCAGGGTATAATGATGCGATGGTCAATGCGATCATACCGCCTTGAGATGTTCCGAAAAGATAGATATCATCAAGTCCGAGTACGGTGATAATCTTAATGGTATCGTGTGCCATAGACTCTATAGAGTATTCTTTCGGAATATTATTACGTCTTTCAAAAAGATAGACCGTGAACTCATCTGTCAGAAAGCTGTACTGTTTCGCTATTGCCTTTGCAGCAGGTATAACACTCCTGATACTGAGCCCCGGAAGAATAACAAGAACTTTGCTTCCGTTTCCGAATTTAATGTAGTTCATCGAAATTCCTTCAGTAGTAATTTCACTTGAAATAACATCCATACCGTTCACTCCTTTACTAAATTGTAAGGCATAAATCAGAGCTTGTCAAGAAGCTGCGGACAAGCGTCCGCAGGTAATTCCGTTGTCAGGTACTGCGGATAGATACTTTCACTCCGCAAGAGCGGCTGCCCACTAAAATATACACTTACTAAAACAACGATCGGGCGCTTGTATTGAGATTATACAAGCGCCGCTATTGGATAAAATGTTAATTATTTGAGATATTGTTCATAAAATGCTTCAAGCTTATCAAACGGAATTACCTTATCCTTTCCCCCATCGTACAGATCGGTGTGAGTAGCGCCGGGAATTATAAGAAGTTCTTTGTTGTCGCCCGTAAGTTTCTTAAAGGCATCCTCGCCGAAGTAACGCGAATGAGCCTTTTCGCCGTGTAATACAAGCACAGCCGAACGTATCTCGTGAGCGTATGCAAGGATCGGCATATTGATAAAAGAGAGGGACGATGTCTTATTCCAGCCTCCGTTTGAATTTAGAGAACGCGAATGGTATCCGCGCGGAGTTTTGTAGTAATCGTGATAATCAACTACAAAGAAAGGTGCGTCTTCGGGCAGCGGATCTACAACACCGCCACCAAGTTCATATTCACCTGACTTGTAGTCTTTGATACGCTGTGCGTTCAGTGACTGTTTCAGGGTGAAACGTGCGTCTGCATTATCCGCTTCGTCAAAATAGCCTTTAGCGTTTACACGAGTCATGTCGTACATCGTTGATGCAACGGTAGCTTTGATTCGAGTGTCAATAGCAGCAGCATTTATGGCCATTCCTCCCCAGCCGCAGATACCGAGAATACCGATCTTGTCGGGATCAACGTCTTCTCTGATTGAAAGGTAATCAACAGCAGCGCAAAAATCCTCTGTGTTGATATCAGGAGAAGCAACATATCTCGGAGTTCCTCCGCTCTCGCCTGTAAATGACGGATCAAATGCAATAGTCAGAAAGCCGCGCTCGGCAAGAGTCTGTGCGTACAATCCGCTGCACTGTTCTTTGACAGAGCCAAACGGTCCGCAGACAGCAATTGCAGGCAGCTTTCCCGAAGCGTTCAACGGTCTGTAGAGATCTGCTGCAAGTGTTATACCGTAACGATTGTGAAAGGTTACCTTGCTGTGATCTACTTTGTCTGATTTCGGAAATGTCTTGTCCCATTCCTGTGTGAGTGATAATACTTCATTTTTCATATTGCGATACCTCCGTTTTTAATTTGTAGGTGAAATAATCAAGGCAGTCAATACGGCGTTCGTATTGATGAAGTGAGTCAAGCAACTGTTTTCTGTATTCGGCAAGAACTCGCTCAAGTTCTGACGATCTTCCGTTTTCAAGCAATCTGATACATTGGCTGATCTCGTTATTGTCAAGACCTATATCAATTAGGTTTTCTTTTATCAGCTCATTCTTGTCCGCTGCATTTGCCATTTCCTCACCGCCATTTTCTTTGATCTTATAATATCACAAGCAACTCAAAATGTAAAATACCTATTAATAATTGTTTGATATTCTTTACAGGAATGACAAAATGTGAGATAATTATCTTAGGAGGTGTTGTAATGGAAATTCGGATATTGCGTTATTTTTTGGAGATAGCGCGCGAGGAGAATATGACGAGAGCTGCGCAGAGACTTCATATTTCACAGCCGTCTCTGTCAAAGGAGATAAAAAAACTTGAAGAAGAGCTCGGACACGAACTGTTTATCAGGACAAACAAGAGTATGCATCTGACAGATGAAGGAATGCTTTTAAGAAAGCGGGCAGAGGATATTATTGCTATGGTAGATAAAACGGCGGAGGAATTCAGCCAGCTTGACAGTATTACAGGCGGGGAGATGCGTATAGGCTGTGCGGAGAGTGTTTTGATAAAGTATCTGGCAAGAGTTATCAAGGAATTCAAGGAGCAGTACCCTAATTTTATTTTCCATATATTCAGCGGCGACACAGAACCTGTTGCTGAAAGGCTTGATAGAGGTCTTATTGATCTTGCTTTTATAGTAGAGCCGCCCAATTTATCAAAATATAATTATCTTACTATACCTGAAAGCGATGTATGGGGGCTTGTTATGAGGCGCGACAGTCCCCTTGCTGATAAGGCAGAGATCACATTTGAAGATCTGTATGGTCTTCCGTTATTTTGTTCGGAACAATCTATAAAGGTCGATTTCCCACGCTGGTGCGGACAGAATATAGATAAGCTGAATTTCTCGGGTACTTTCAACCTGTCTTTCAATGGATCGGTCTTTGTAAGGGAGGGCCTCGGCTATCTGTTGACATTCGATCGGCTTATAGATACGAGCGAGAAAAGCGAACTGTGCTTCCGGCCGATATCACCGCGCCTGGAAACTAAGATGTACATAATCTGGAAGAAGTATCAGATATTCTCCCCCATCGCTGACCTGTTTCTGAAAAAGCTTCGTGAAGAATACTCATGAAAAAAAGAGCAGAGGTTCAATGAACTCCTGCTCTTTTGGTTAATCGTTAAGATCAATCGTGACCTATATAACCGTCATAGTATTCGTTGTAGCCTTTGTTGAAGTCTTCGGAAGTATAGAAGCGTCCATCTCTCTGACGAACATAGAATACATACGTTCCGTTTCTGAAGAAGGCGATGTTGTAGAATTTATCACCATCGGCTTCGTTTTCAGAGATACCCAGGAGCTCGTCCTCAGTGTAATCGGTATTCTCAAGAACGGTAGCAAGCGCGTCTTCCTCTTCTGTCGTTTCGGGAGATTCACTGCTGTAATATGCTTTGTTAAAATCCTCATAAGTAAAGAATTTACCGTCGCTGACACGGACGTAGAAAACATATGTACCGTTTCTGTAGAATCCTACTGAGTAAAAGTCCTCGCCGTCCTCTGTGATGAGCGTATTTCCCACAAGCTCATCCTCTGTGTAGTCGGTATTCTGCAGTACGATCGCAAGTGCTCTCTTTTTATCAATGCCGAGAGAAGTGTCACCGTAGTATTCTGAGTTATACTCTTCGTAGGTAAAAAACTTCTTATCTCTGTCGCGAACGTAGAAAACATACGTTCCGTTTCTGAAGAAGCTGACGTTATGGAACTTCTCACCATCTTCTTCGTTTGTTGCAACACTCAAAAGCTCGTCCTTTGTATAATCAGTGTTGTTAAGAACGATCTCCAGAGCTTCATCGTCCGTCAAACCTTCGCTTGCAGTTTTACTGCTCTCTGACTTGGAAGAAGCGACCTTAGAAGTAGCAGCCTTGGAAGAAGCTGCCTTTGAGCTTTCTGACTTTTTGCTCTTTGTATCGTCCTTCATAGATGAGCTGTTCTTGCTTTCGTCGGAAGACTTAGATTCCTCACTGTCAGTCTCGGCAGAAGCTTCGCTATTGTCTGTTTCTGATTCAAGCTCAGATGAAGCTGCCGAAGAGCTTGTTGAATCAGAAACATTCACTTCTACCTTTGATTCACATCCGCTCAAAGCAGCAACCGATAAAATCATAGCTGCTGCAACGATCGCTGAAATAATTTTTTTGTTCATGATAATTACCACCTAAAGCTATACAATTACTTTTTTGTTACACCATCGCCGTATATCGTGGTCCAGTCGTTTTTCATAGATACAGGGATCCAATCGAATTCCTCACAAAGGGAGACCATCTTTTCGGCTTTTTCTGTGTTTCCGTTTTCTCGTTCTGTGTCATCGCAGCAAAGCATGAACGCAAGGCTCTTGTATGGATTATTGCTTGTTGCATATTCTGCCATGCTTGCATCTCCTGTAGAATTGCCGAATGAAAGAACGGGCTGAACTCCGATCTCCTGCGCGATGACAGTAACCTTGTTCATTTTGAGATTCTTGATAAGGAAATCTCCGCCTAATACGACTTTATCATCATCATCGAAAACATAATCCAGACCGTCAACATCACCCTGATCTTCTGCAACAAGAGATTCATCGGATCCGATGATCTGACTTGCGGGAAGGTCGAGAGCTCCTTTTGCAATACCTCTTACGATAAATCTATCGGTACCGCTTACAATGTATACCGTAAAGTCGTTTACCTGGAGGTAATCGATGACCTGGAGCATGGGCTTGTAGAAGCCTTCCCCCCTTGTAATACCGTTGTAGCTCGGCATAGGCTGCTTTTTGAATTCTTGAATATAATCCTCAAATTCACTGACAGTCATACCCGCAAATGCGGAAGCAACTGCTTTTCCGTGATCTACTTCAAGACCCTCAGCAGCTTTACCACCCTCGTTTATCGTCTTGATCTTTTCCGCTACCTCTTTTTCAAAATCGGAAGCCTTATCCTTGTAATCGGGATCCTCCGTGACTCTGTATAGAAGCATGGTGTAGTCGAAATAATTTGGATCAGTTTCGCAGAAAAGAGTGCCGTCAAGGTCAAATACTGCGATTCTGTTTTCAACAGGTATATAATCGGAACTTCCCTCTGCTGTTACAGATTCGACGTAATCAATGAGTTTTTGCTTTGACTCTGCGCCTTCTGTCCAAAGAGAGAGCATAGTCTTTCCGTCTGTTACGCTTTTATCTTCCTGTGATGTTGTTACTTCTGTCTGAGATATTGGCTGCGGTACGGTTTCGTTGACTTTTTCCCTCCAGCCGATTCCCATTGCATACAGTGTGCTGACGCATATCAGTGCGCAGGCACAAACCACAGAAGTGATCTTCCAACCGATTGATGAACTGTTTGAGTTTGTCTTTGCCATTGTTTACTCCTCTTTATTATTGCTGTCAAATGTTATAAATCCGTATGAACTGTTTTCATCCTTATATCCAATGTTTTCCATGATGGTTTCATCATCGGCTTTTGACTCAACCGTATACGTCTCAGTATTTGTATCCTCAAACTCAGTGAAGTTTTCGACAAAGCTTTCGTAACCATCAGGTTTGAATGCATTCACTATATTTACTACGGACTTAACAGCGGCTGCGTCAAGTGTGCCAACCTCTTTAACGAAGATCTCGAAATGCTTCTTGTCACCATGTGCGTTTATGGCTACCTTACCAATGCTGAAAGTTCTATTCATGGATTCTTCGTCCAATTCTACTACATCGGAAAGCAACATATCGTCAACGATCATCTGATCCAGTTCAGTCATCTCAAACGGCGCTGCCATAAACAGCTTTATATCGTGAGTGCCGTCTTCGTTTTCCGTAAATACGAACTTGTCACTTTTGATATCCATTATACTGAGACCGTTGATGTAACCTGCTATCAAATCGGGATCCATACCAAGGGAATCGGCTACGGCATTCGCTACATACATAAAGAGCATCGTGCCTGTGTAATCGTCAGAGTCGCCGTCATGGAATGTAATAAAGTCGCCGTCCTTGACAAATTCCCAGCTTCCGTTCGGATCATATTCGCCATCGCTCTTTGCTGTTATAACAAGCTTGTCGCCATTTACAGTTTCTGTGAATACTGCATCGGGATAACTTGACTTGAACGTACTATAACTCGAATCGTCTTTCTTTAGAGCATCAAGCACCCCCTGCAGGGAACCATCTATCTTGGACGATGATGATGATTCGGTCTCACTTTGAGTATTTGTATCTATTTCTACCGCACTTTGTCCCGAAGCGGATTCGGAACTGCTGTCGGCAGAACTGCAGCCTGCCATTGATGTGCTTATAATGGCAGCAGCCAGCAATCCGCATAAGATCATGCTTAACTTCTTGCTCATTTTGATTTTTACCTCCGGCTTTGAGTCAAGGTGCGCCGAGCCAGTTGTCTCGACGCACCGATCTTTTTTTATGCCGCTATGGGCTTTCCGATCCTTTCATCAGCCTGAAGCGATGCGCTGTAGCGAAGGATCTCGAGTGCATCGGCAGATGTGATCTGACCGTCGCCGTCGATGTCTCCGATCGTGAGCGCGTCGTCTTCTGACTCCTCAAGACCTGCGCTGATACGAAGTGCTTTGAGTGCGTCTGCGGAGTTTACTACTCCGTCATGATCGAGATCTCCAAGAATGGCTTCGCTCTCAACGCTGACTTCAACTGTTACCTCCTTGAGGTAATCCGTCGGAAGGTCTTCAAGCACAAGCTGTTCTGCAGTTCTGCCTGTACCGTCGATGAAGATATTCTGCGTGTTGGGTACAATGTAGCCCGTGAGAGTTGCTTTGCCCGACTTGTAAGCCGTTACGCTTTCATCTGCGAATACGCTCACAATATCAGGATCGGAGGAAGATGTCCAGATGACTGTAAGCTGTCCGTCCTCCACTCCTTCGATCTTCGGGATGATAGACTTCTCTTCGTAAGACTTCATGGTGAACTTGCCGCCGTTATCAAACGTAATGCCTGAAACCTTGTCGAGAAGCTCCATTGCTTCCTTATCGAACTGCTTTGTTACCGTGTACTCAAATGCCTCGGACTCAAGTTCGTCATAGGTCGCAATTACATAAACATCAAGAGTTCCCACACCGTCCTTGTCAACACTGAACATACTGTTGTCAACATCGAACGGTATCTCAACCTCTTCGGATCTCTTTGCCGCAATAACGCCGACATTCTTTTCACCGAGCACCTTATCATCAGCGCTTCTGTAAACCTTGAAGGTTACTTCCGCCGAGTCGAGGTTGCCGATATTAGTGACATTTGCCGTGTACGCGTAATAGCTGCCCTCGTCCACACTGTTATAACGGTTGATCTCTTCGTTTCCGATTTCAAGCTGTGCTTCCTTGTTAAGGGAAAGCGAAGTGCTTGTGTCGTAGTTGTTTACTTTTGTTTCTGCCTGTACGAGAATTGTCGATTCGAAATCGGGGCATTCTGCCGTTACCGAAACAGGTACAGAGCTTGCGCCCGTGATGCTGCTTACAGTCGCTGTTCCGACTTCCTCACCACCGATCGTGAACTTAACATTCACATCGCCGTCATAGGTCTTGAGCTGACTGTTTGTAACCATTGCGGAAAGCGTGATCTTGTCGCCTGCCATCGGATATACGTTTGAGCAATCGATCTTTTCGACTGCAACCTCGGAATACGGA
>ONIC01000099.1 GCA_900317815.1 uncultured Eubacteriales bacterium
GCGTCCGCAGGCAATTTCGCTGTCAGTTATTGCGGATCGATACTTTTGTTCCGCGAGAGCGGCTGCCCACTAAAATTATACACTTACCACGGGCGCTGACATATATGCATCGGCAAAAGACGGTATCATGAAATCAAGTCTTGCTTTTGCTCTCCGTCTTAGAACTGTTGTTTCCTTTATTCTTGCTGTTAAAGTATGCGTCGAACATTTCCTTTGCCGTACTCATAGAGTATGTGCCCTTACCTCCATGCTCGATCACGACAGCGACTGCTACCTCGGGCTTTTCATACGGAGCAAATGCTATGAACGTCACATTATCGGTTCCGATATTCTCCGCCGTTCCCGTCTTCGCTGCGATATTCACCTTGTAACTTCCGAATATATCCTTCGCCGTTCCCGATGTCACGACCTTCCTCATACCCGATTTCACTATCTCCATATTCTCGGTAGACACGCCGACGGTTTCGACGACCTCGGGCGACTTTGAATTGTCGAGGATCGTTTCTTTTTTAGTATAATCTGTGATCTTATCTACAAAGTGAGTGCGAAGTCTCACTCCGTCGTTTGCGACAGTCGCAGCATAGGTAGCAAGCTGTATCGGAGTGAACGCATTGTCCGACTGACCGATCGCCGCCTGACAGGTATTTCCCTCGAACCAGATATCCGAGTCTCGTCCCGCAAGTATGCCTCTGCTCTCGTAAAGCTCTATACCCGTATTGACTCCGAGACCGAACTTCTCGGCGTAAAAATCTATTGTCTGTATACCGAGACGTCTTCCCAGCTCCGCAAAATAGTAGTTGCAGGAGTCACGCAGAGCATCCTCGACCGTCTCGCTCGAATGATAGCCGAGACATTTTATAATATCTGTTTTGTAGTAGTCGTAATTCTGGCTGCAGAAGATCGTTGAAGTTTTTGTTACCGCACCCTCTTCAAGTCCTGCCGCAGCAACACAAGGCTTGAATGTCGAGCCTACGATGAAATTGCCCGTGAGCGCTCTGTCGAACAGCGGCAGCGTAGGGTCGCTCATGAGCTTGTTGTAGTAATCCTCATCATCAAGGTATTTCTGCTGGTCGTAAGTCGGATATGTCGAGCAGGCAAGCACCGAGAAATCGTTTACGTCCACCATGACCGCCGCGCCTGCGATACAATCGGAAAATTCACGTCCCGCTGCTGTAACATACTTTGCAAGCGCCTTATTCGTTGCCTGCTGAAGATTTGAGTCGATCGTCAGGTATACGGTGTTCCCGGGAACGGCCTTGACCGTCTCTACCTCGTCCACAATAGCGCCGTCCGATGTTTTGGTGATTCGCTTTTCGCCGCTCACACCCTTGAGATAACTCTCCATTGCAGACTCAACGCCGCTCTTGCCTATCATATCATCGAGCGTATACCCCTTGTCCTTCAGATCGTCATATTCGTCCTGAGAGATCCTGCCCACAGTTCCTATAATATGCGGGAGCAGGTCTCCGTCGTTATAATAGCGAACAAAGCTGCTCGCACACTCAACGCCGGGAAATCCCTGAGAGTTTTCAAGAACTATCGCGATCATATCGCGGCTGATATTCTCCGCGAAGCGGTAAGGCGTGGAGTTTGAGTAGCCCTTGAATTCCATATTGTAGCGAACGCTGATGATATCTCGCTTATCCTGCTTTGAATAGTCGGTCTCCCCGAGATCGAATCTCTCGGAAAACGCCTCCATACAATCCTGCGCAGTTGCATACTTATTCATATCGAGCATACTCTTGCTCTTGATAAAATCGACAGTCGCATCGAAGCCTTCCTTAAAACGGTATTCTCCGTCTTTGTCAATATATATCGGCAAAGCGTCGATCCAGTCTTCGTGACGCTTGTTCATAAGACCTATCAGCTTATGAATGACCTCGTTTTCGGTGCCCTCTTTCATATACAATTTGTTAAATGTTATAGTGTAGCCTGCATCGTTTACGACAAGCTCCCTGCCGTTACGATCGAGGATCTCTCCTCTTGATGCATCGGTCGTCATGGTGTATGTCGCAGATGACAGGACCTCCTCCTGATAATCATCGGATCGGATTATCTGCCACGAGAAAAGCCTGATACCGAACGCAGCGAATATTGCAACCGTCAGAAGCGCACAGATAGCTGCTCTGACGCTCGTTGTGCTGCTCCCGGCAGAAGATTTCATTACACTACACTCCTTTTTTAATTCTGATCATTCTGATCATTTTCTTTGCATCGTTAAGCTCGCTTTGCTCTCCTTCTGCTGGCGCTTGAACGCTGTGAGGGCGGAACTCGCTTTCTCTTTCTGACCTTTATCTTTCGCTTCTCCTTGGTGAATGACTTTGATACGAGCATAGTCAGTGCGTAAACAAGCGGAGTGACCGCCCATGTGTAGACCATTCTCGTGACGTAATGCTCTCTGAAAAGCTCTGCTTCTCCGCCGTACTGCCTGATAAAACAGAACACGAAAAATTTAAGCCCCACGACAGCCGCAGCAGACACCGCGCTGTAAAGCAGTATAAGATAAATATTATTCTTGATGTACTTATCGTTCCAGCTTGATTCGAAGTAACAGATAAACCCGAGGATCATCGATGATAATCCCATCACTCCGCCCGTACCGATATCTATCACTATCCCGCAGGCGATCCCGAAAAAAAGCGAAAAATACGGCAGCTCGAACGCCGCGGCAGATACCGCAAGAGACACAAGCAAAAGCGGCTTTGCAAGGTAGATCACAGGGATAAGACCGGGTGTGCCCTCGATCAGATACAGAACAAAAAGCTCAAGCGCATAGAGCGCATATCTGTAATATTTTCGCTGTATCAAACCCTCACCCGCCTTTTTATATGAGATGTATCAATTCTTTGAAGCTGTACTGCTGTCGGAGGAAGCTTTGTCCGAGCTTGTGTCGGCTTCCTCGATAATGCCCTGACCCTCGAACGACGTGATTACAACAACGTCCGAAATCGTGCGCAGATCCGTGTACGGTTTTATCACGGCGTAAGGAGTCGTATCATATTCGTTGTAATCGAGTTTTGTGACCTTGCCTACCACTATGCCCGCAGGATAAACTCCGCCGACACCCGTTGTTATAACTATATCGTCAGCTTTTATCTTGTTGTCGGCAGAGATGACCGAGAGAATAAGCTCTCCCTCGTCACAAAAATGCGTGCTGCCCGTTGCGATCCCGCTGTCGTGCGTTTTCTGATCCATGGCGCCGACCTTGGCTTCGGGAGACAGAAGCGTAGTAACTCTTGATGTCGTGACGCTCACCTCGCTGACCCAACCGACAAGCCCTCCGTCATTTATCACAGGGTCGCCCTTCTTAACGTCGTCACGGCTCCCTTTGTCTATTGTAAAACCGTAGAAATCATCGTTCGGATCTCGTCTGATAACCGTAGCTACCGCGATCTTGTAATCGGGGTGATCGTCCTTGATGCCGTAGTATTTGCGAAGCACCTCGTTCTCCTTCTTGATATCGTCGTAGTCGATGACACGGGAAACAAGGTCGTTTACCTCCTCGTGAAGCTCGCTGTTCTCCCTGAGAAGATCTTCCTTGGAACGCTGCATCGCAGGATCGGGCGTTACCGCCTGAGTTGTCTGCTGAAACGGTTTTGACACCGTTGTATACAGATCGGTGAATATATTCTTATCGACCGCCGCAGAAACAGCCGCAGTAACTACAAGAACTATAAGCACCGTAGTAAGTATTCTTTTTGCGTAGTCTTTACCCTTCATAATTCACCCTTGCTTTAAGTGTAAAGTGTGGAATTACCGATTTGCACAACGAAACCGCGCATATTGCCCTCACCCACACAATATCGCCGCTTATTCGTAATCTCCGAAGTAATCCTGATCCTCGGTCATTTCAAGTCTCTTTCCCGTTCCGAGCACAACGCAGTCGAGAGGATTTTCCGCAACGTATACGGGAATGTTTGTCTCTCGCGAAATGAGCTTGTCAAGACCTCTGATAAGGGCGCCGCCGCCTGTCAGCACGATGCCTCTGTCGAGAATATCGGCGCAAAGCTCGGGCGGAGTCTGCTCAAGTGTCTGCTTGATTCCGTCGATAATGACAGAGAAACAGTCGGCAAGGGCGTCACGTATCTCTGCAGGTGTAACGGAAATATTCAGCGGCATTCCGTCTGCAAGATTTCTGCCCTTTATCTCCATCGGCTCTTCGTTTTCATAAGGAAATGCCGAACCAATCAATATCTTAACGTCCTCGGCAGTTCTCTCGCCTATCGACACATTGTGATTTTTCTTTATATAGGCAATGATCGCCTCGTCAAACTTATCTCCGGCGACCCTGACCGAGCAGGAGTGAACGATGTCGCCGTAGCTGATAACTGCGACCTCGCTCGTGCCGCCGCCAATGTCAACCACCATCGAACCCACAGCCTCGAAAACGGGAAGATCTGCGCCGAGAGCAGCTGCCATAGGCTCTTCCATAAGCTCGATATTCCTGCCGCCTGCGCTTTCCGCAGCGTCCTCAACGGCGCGTCTCTCGACCTCCGTCACGCCCGAGGGAAGCGCTATAACTATCTTCGGGTGACTGAAAAGTCCGGTGTGAGTAGTTCCCTTAATAAACTTTTCAAGCATAGTAGCTGTTATATCAAAATCTGCGATAACTCCGTCACGAAGCGGGCGCACGGCAACGATAGACCCGGGAGTTCTTCCGAGCATATCCTTTGCCTGAGTACCGACTGCTAAAACATCATCGTTTCTTGTATCTACCGCCACGACCGACGGCTCGCGCATCACAACGCCCTTACCCTTGAGATATACAAGTGTGTTGGCTGTTCCGAGATCTATTCCGATATCCCTTGCAAACATCTCCATCTTTCCTTTCGATCATTCAAGCATACTTGTATTATGCGTCTGTCACAGCAGTCATATCACAAATTTTTTCCGAATGGTTACACCGCTGTTTATAAAAAATTACATTTATGTATCTATTATAAACTAAATCTCCCTATAGTACAAGTAATAAATCAAAAATTTACAAAAAAATCATTCCCCGTGTTCGTGCGATCACAGGGAATGATAAATAATTATTATTTTTCAGCGCAGTTACCGTCAGTCCTCATTGCGTCCGCAGCACTTCTTGTACTTTTTGCCGCTGCCGCAAGGACACGGATCGTTCCTGCCGACCTTCTGCTTCGATGTCTTTCTTACAGGCTTCGGACGCTCCGCGCCGTCAGAGCTTACCCAAGTCGGCTTTGCAAGCTGCTCTCTCTTGAGAACCGACTTGATAGCTTCCTCTTCGTCCTTTGCGTTTGCCTCGGCATTCTCCGCTGCTTTAGCCGCTGCCGCCTGCTGTCTCATCTGGATCTCTCTGAGCTTCTGAAGCTCGGCTGCCGCTTTCTGCTGCTCATAGATCTTCTTTGGTGCGATAAGCATGAGCTTGACTGTATCCTGACGGATCGTGTCGATCATCTCATCGAACATATCAAAGCCCTCGATCCTGTACTCAACAACAGGATCGTGCTGACCGTAACCTCTGAGTCTGATGCCCTGCTTGAGCTGATCCATGTTGTCGATATGCTCCATCCAGTACTTATCTACTGTCTTGAGCAGGTAAACACGCTCTGCTTCGCGCATCACTGCGGGCGGGAGAAGCTTCTCGTTCTCCTCATATATAGCAAGAGCCTTCTCCTTGAGCTTTTCGATAATATATTCGCTCTCTGTATCCTTAAGTTCCTCCTCGGTGAGGTCAAAATCCTCATCGTGATCGGCTATAAGCCACCCTCTGTAGAACTCCTTGAGACCCTCGTAATTCCACGTCTCCTTAGTGTAATCCTCGGGGAGATACCGAGCGACCGTGGACTCGATCGTCTGCTCGATCATCTTGACTATCGTCTCTCTGAGATCGTCGCCGTCGAGGACCTGATCGCGCTGACCGTAGATGATCTCACGCTGACGGTTCATAACATCGTCATACTGGAGCACGTTCTTTCTGATCTCGAAGTTTCTGCCCTCGAGCTTCTGCTGCGAGCTTTCTACTATGTTGGAAAGCATCTTGCTCTCAAGAGGAACTTTCTCCTCAACATTAAAGGTGCTGATTATCTGCTTTATCTTATCTCCTCCAAAGAGTCTCAGCAGATCGTCCTCGCCCGAAAGATAAAATCTCGATTTACCGGGGTCGCCCTGACGTCCCGAACGTCCGCGCAGCTGATTGTCGATACGTCTCGACTCGTGGCGCTCCGTACCCATAATGAACAGACCGCCTGCTTCTCTTACTTCGTCCGCCTCGTCCTTTATCTCTTCCTTGAACTTGTTGTTAAGCTCCGTGAATATCTTTCTTGCATTGAGGATATCCTCGTTGTCTGTCTCCGCAAAACCCGTTGCCTCTGCGATCAGGTCTTCCTCGATGCCCTGCTTTCGCATCTCAGCCTTTGCCATATATTCTGCGTTACCGCCGAGAATGATATCTGTGCCTCGTCCTGCCATATTAGTGGCGATCGTTACGGCGCCCTTCTTGCCCGCCTGAGCGACGATCTCGGCCTCTTTTTCATGGTGCTTCGCATTCAGCACATTGTGAGGTATTCCCTTTTTCTTGAGAAGCGAGCTCAGATGCTCCGACTTCTCGATCGAGATAGTACCTACCAGTACAGGCTGCCCCTTCTCGTGAGCCTCGATGATATCGTCGATGAGCGCTTCGTACTTGCCGTTTTCTGTCGCAAAGATATAATCGGGAAGGTCTACTCTCTGAACAGGCTTGTTAGTCGGTATCTCAACAACGTCGAGCTTGTAGATCTCGCCGAACTCGCTCTCCTCCGTCATTGCCGTACCTGTCATACCCGAAAGCTTGGTATAAAGACGGAAGTAGTTCTGGAATGTGATCGTAGCGAGCGTCTTGCTCTCGCTCTCGACCTTAACGCCTTCTTTTGCTTCGATAGCCTGATGAAGACCCTCATTGTAGCGGCGTCCGTACATCAGACGACCCGTAAACTCGTCAACGATGATGACCTGATCGTCCTTCACAACGTAGTTGATATCGCGCTTCATTACGGAGTTTGCCTTGATAGCCTGATTGATATAATGCTGGATCTCTATATTGTCGGGATCTGTGAGGTTATCTATGCCGAAGAACTCCTCTGTCTTCTTGACGCCGACCTGAGTCAGAGTAGCCGTTCTCGCTTTTTCGTCTACGATATAGTCGATCTTGTTCTCCTTGTAGTAGTCCTCGTTGTCCTCCTTGGAGTCGATCTCCTCGTAGACCATCTTCTTCATACGCTTGGCAAGCACATCGGCACGTTCGTACATATCGGAAGATTTGTCTCCCGGTCCCGAAATAATAAGCGGAGTTCTCGCCTCGTCGATAAGGATAGAGTCCACCTCATCGACGATCGCAAAGTTGTGACCGCGCTGTACCTTCTGATCCTTGTATACTACCATATTATCACGCAGGTAGTCGAAGCCAAGCTCGTTGTTCGTACCGTATGTGATATCTGCGGCGTAAGCTGCCTTTCTCTCGTCGGGCTTGAGATCGTGTACTATAAGTCCTACCGAAAGACCGAGGAAGCGGTAAAGCTTGCCCATCCACTCGGAGTCACGGCGTGCGAGGTAGTCATTGACCGTAACGATGTGAACACCCTTGCCCGTCAGACCGTTCAGATATGCAGGGAGAGTTGCAACGAGCGTTTTACCTTCACCTGTCTTCATCTCGGAAATTCTGCCCTGATGAAGAATGATTCCGCCGATGATCTGCACGGGGAAATGCTTCATACCGAGCACACGCCACGCCGCCTCACGGCACACTGCGAACGCCTCGGGGAGAATATCATCGGTAGTCTCGCCTTTTTCAAGTCTTTCCTTGAAAAGCTCGGTCTGTTTTTTAAGCTCCTCATCGCTCATCCCGGAATATGTATCCTCAAGCTCGAGAACCTTATCTACCTTCGGCTTTATCCTCTTTATTTCCTTTTTGCTGTAATCACCGAATAAAGCTTTCAGCAAACCCATTGTTATCACCTCATAGAATTATTTACGGAGTGTCATTGAATTGATATCCGTACATAGCTAAATCAATTTTACCACATTATCGCAAAAAAATCACTACTTATTTTGATATTTTTTTGTTCGGGCGATATTTTTACATTGAGTTCATTATTTTTTACGTTATGTCGAGTATGTGTGCTGATATTCGGCGCCATCTTTCCGTCCGCC
>ONIC01000142.1 GCA_900317815.1 uncultured Eubacteriales bacterium
GCGTGTGTAAGCATAGTGATATGTTCAGCTTGGCAGTACTAATAGGTCGAAAGCTTGACCAGTTCTTTGGTCTATCGAAAGTTATCGTGCTTTGTTCAGTTTTGAGGGTGCTTGAAGCACTATGGAGAGATATCCTTTCGGGTATCTCTTTTTTGTTGCATATATTATTGAAAAAGGCTGGAAAAATTCTTCGGTTGAGTGTATAATAATAAGCGGAAGGAGTGGAATTATGACTAAATTTGCATACGGTTATTTATTGGCGCTGCCCTATATCAATGTTGCTGCGCTTTTATTATTATTGAAAAATGAAGTTGACGGAGTCTCACTGATCATATTTTTTGTTGTACTTGCTCTTACCTGCCTGATTGGAGCGGTGATGAATGTGGTGTACAACCTTTGCGCTGTTACGGCGGAATCTCCAAAGTGGTATGCAGTGCGAAACCTTATATTGAAGATCTCGCATTTGCCCGTACATTTGCTGGTACTAATGGTTGTTATGGGCTTTATGAACCCGTTTTTGCTGCTCGTGAGCTGGGTGCCCGCACTGTTTGGCTTTGGACTGCTTGTCTTTGACGCCTGCACAAATATCGGGACGTGTATCAATCTTTATCGTCATAAAAAATGCACTTTAGGGAAGGCGGTTTTGTTCTGCCTGCTGTCTTATGTGTATATTGCCGATCTTGTCGGCGCAGCATTTCAGATAAAGCGCTCGTGTAGTGATGTAACGGGGGAAATGTATGAACAATTCTGAAAAAGAGTTTGCAGCAAGGCTTGTTGGCGAAAAACTGTTTGATATCACCTGTGAGGCGGAAATCTTAGATGTTCAGTTCGGTACTCTTGTTCTTCACGGAATGGGACTGACGAGGATCAAAAAAACAGTGATATTCTCGTATCGACCCTTGATTATCAGTCATAGGACGGCGTGAGCAGCAGGAGTAACGATGAGCTGAAAAATATTGAACGCTTTCGCAAAGATATTGTGGGCGGCGCGGTGGTCTCTGCAGATGTGAATGAGGTAAACGACCTGCGGGTAACGCTTGACAACGGCGTTATCATCGAATGCCTTATAGCCAACGGTTACGCGCATTTCTCCGACGAGCGTGAGCAGTGGGTGCTGTTTGAAAAGAATGACCGGGAGAAAAGGACATTTCTTACAGTGTACAATAAGAGCTGCGAGCTTGAATATTTATAATAAAAAAACAAGCCTGAGAACGCATAATTCTCAGGCTTTTATTCGGTAGGATATGTTTTGCTTTTGTCTTCACGCTCCGTTTGATCGGAGAGCCTTGCTTCCGTTCGCGCTTGTTTTCGCTCGCGGCGGAGCTGTTTTTTTGTCGTTCTTTTCAGTCTGAATTTGCGGACGAGCTTGTTTCGAAGCGAGGCGATCCTACGCTTGTAGTGCGAATTTATCACGCCGCCGATGAGGAAAATGTTAATACAGGAGTACAGCCAGATCAGCAACAGGGAGACAGTCGTCAGGCTTCCGTAGAATGATTTGTAGATGTTCGAACCGCTCGTGTAGATCGCAAAATAAACGGAAAACAGGGATATTGCAATCGCCGAGAAAAGCGCTCCCGGGAGCTGATGGAGGTAGCTGCGTTTTCCTGCGGGAGCGACCTTGTAGATGAGCGCACAGAGGACTGTTCCGCCGAGTATTATATACAGCTTGCGTATTCTCGGGGCGACAGCTTCGAATATGTGATCTCCCTGCATTGCGGATTTAATAAGCTCCTCTGCCGTCAGCTCCTGTGTGTATAGGACGAGCATTACGCTGATCCCTACGAGCAGACAGACTGTATAAAATATGGAGAACATATACAGGTCGATCACGTTGCGGCTGTCGCGGGCATCATATACGATATCGAGCGAACGAACGAGCGCCAGAACACCGCGTGACGATGACCACAGCAGAATTATGATCGAGAAAGAAAAGACGCCGATACGTGATTTGTACGCTTCCGAGATTATGGACGTTATCAGCTCGCCTATCGTTTCGGGCACAAGCTGGTTCACCGCAGCGATCATTTCTCCTTTGCTGATGCCCGTCATCGGAAGTTGTGAGCACAGCAGAATGAACATCGGTATTACCGAGATGAAAACGTAAAACGCAATGCTTGCAGAGTTGGCGGCAACTGATTTTCGCCCGAAGTCGGTGAAGAACGACACAACTTCTTTGAAAAACTTAGTTTCCGTGAGCTTTCGCAGTTTTGCTTTTCTGTCTATCAGCTTCGCCTCCTCTCCGCTTCATAATAATTATATTCAGTATATTATAAAAAGCTTGTTTTGTCAACGTCAAGCAGGCAATTCCGCTGTAAGGTATTGCGGATCGATACTTTCACTCCGCAAGAGCGGCTGCCCACGAAAAATTATACACTTCAAGGCATATTCGCAATGATATAACATTTCATGCTTTCCTTTTCCGCGCGGGTCGCCTGATATACGCGCAGCCGAATTTAGTTTTCACGTACCATTATCAGAACAATATTTCGGCAGTGACGGAGTTTGAAAGGAGGAAGCCTTTGGGCGTAAGTGAGATCGTGTCCTCGTTTACCGTGACAAGTCCTACACGTTCAAGCTTTTTTGCATTTTCAAAGTAGGAGCGGGAGAGATCCTCGCCATAGCGGCGGCGGTAACGCTCGTTTGAAAGACCTTCACAGAGTCTCAGCGAAAGTGCGGCGTACTCTTCACTGTTTCCGCCTTCACCGTCGCTTTCTGTAATATCTGAGTAAAAATCCTTGATCGAGCGTCCATAGCAGAAGCGTTTTCCGTCAATGAACGAATGCGCTGCAGGACCTAAGCCGAGGTATTCCTCGCAGCGCCAGTATTTGAGATTATGGCGGCTTTCAAAGCCCTCTTTGGCAAAGTTCGATATCTCATACTGTTTAAAGCTTCGCTCTCCGAGGTATGACACTGCAAGTTCATACAGCTCACAGGTCTGATCCTCGTTTGGCAGGTCGAGAGTATCTGCCCTTCTGTAGTATAGAGTTCCCTCCTCGAGCTTTAAAATGTACGCCGAGATATGAGAAACGTTAAGAGCTGCGCAGAAGTCAATGCTGTCTTTAAGGCTCTGCGCAGTCTGACCGCTGATACCGAGCATCAGATCGAGCGAGATGTTATCTATGCCCTCTCTTTGCAGCTTGTGCACCGTTTCGGCAGCGTCTGTTGCGGTGTGACTTCTGCCGAGCAGCTTGAGTTCGTTGTCGTTTGCCGATTGAAGTCCGATCGAGACTCTGTTTAATCCAAGCTTCGAGAGGTACGAAAAGTCAATATCCTTTGCCGATTCGGGGTTGACTTCCATTGTGACCTCGTCCGCCTTACCGAAGGAAGAGCGGCAGGAGGAAAGAAGCTTTGCAATCCTTTCTGTTCCGAGCAGGCTCGGAGTTCCGCCGCCGAAGTAGATGGTATCTGCGCAGTACCTGCCGTTAAGGGAGGCGATCTTTTGTACAAGCTTTTCCGTATATTCTTCTATGGCGCTGTCGTTCGTTTTAACGGAGTAAAAATCGCAGTATGGGCATTTGCCGTTACAAAAAGGGATGTGAATGTAAACACCGATTTTTTTCATATTGTTTATCCTTAAAAATTATTCTGAAAAGGGGACGGGCAGAAGTACGGAAATACTTCTGCCCAGTTTGGAAGGTATATGAAAATTAGTAGAACGCTTTTTTAACTGTGTCTATTATACATTGAAATTGTTACGAAAATATGAACAATTATGAAATTTTGAAAATTTGGTAGTATAGTTTAATTGTTCATCAAAAAACACCCAATTATATTGATTTTTCACAAGCTTTACGCTCCTGCCTGCCCATTAATTCGTTATTTCAATTAATCGAGAAAATATGGTCGCAGATCTTATACTTTTCGACAACAGGCTTCCATTCGTCTGCAATGTTATCACTGTCTGCGATAAACACGGGGAGCATACCGAGCCTTTTGCAAAGTCCCTTGTCTATGAGATCGAGCAGGCTTTTCGGCGGGTGGAAGAGCGGTACATCATCCTTGCGAGGCACTACGAATATACATATCTGATACAGAAACAGCGAACCGTCGTCTGCGGCGAGCCTGTCAATGTCGGCAAGATCGGACCTGCGTCCTTCGGGGAGACTGCTGCTGTTCTCGTCAATGAAAGTTTTAAGCCGTGAGAAGCGCAGACGGAAGAAATCCTTAAAGGTCCTGTAGCCGCTGACGCTTGAGAAAAGCCTGATCTCAAAGTCTCTCTGAGAGTAAACGCCGGGGATAACGCCCGCTGTAGACAGACTCTCAAACGCCTGATATGAAGAGTAGTACTTCGGGTCGGAAACGTAGTCGAAAATATTGACTTGCATGAGTCGGCGGGGATTTATCTTGCAAAGTCCTCTGATATACTTATAAATAAACGGTGCTGCCGATTCCGCGGGAGTTTTAGTGAACTGCTTCGGCTTGTACATAAGTACGATCGGTTCACAGTCGTGCGTCACGATCTTCAGGCTCGACTTGCTGTCTATACACAGTTTGCCGACGATCTTATAATCTGTCGCAGCAGGTATCGGTGTTTTTTTCCACTGCCTGAGTGCCGTTGCTATGAGCTTTTTCTGTGCGCGCAGCTTTTCTGCTGTCTCACATTCTCTCGTATTCTCTTCCTCGAGTATCTTTGCTTCGCGGGAAAGCCGCGCTATTTTAGCCGAGAGCTCCTTGTGTTCTTTTTCGAGCGGATCGAGCTTTGATGCGCACGCAGTTCTTACTTCCGATCCGAAATCGGGCAGAGCGGGTCTTTTGCTCTCTATATCCGCAATTTCTTTGGCAAGCTCGCTTGATCTTTCACGCTCAAAATCTTTGACCGTCTGCTCCCCGCTTTTCAACTCTTCGAGACGCTGCTTTTCCGCTTCGAGCTGTTCGCTGTAATGTTTGGAGTCTTTGCGGTTAAAGTCGATCTTCTTTCTGATCGAGTCGATCTCCATCTGTCTGTATTCCATTGACAGATATAAAAGCACCGCTTCGTGGCAGAGGTAGCAGTATATCATAAATGAGTATCTGCCGTCTTCCGCATTTTCATACTCTGAAAACAGTTCTTTGCGCGCCTTGTCTTTAAGAAACGTTACCTTGGAAAGGTACTTGCACGCAAGCTTTGTCATAAGCAGACGGCGGTCGAGAAGTCCGCATACTGCGCTGCACAGTATGAAGAATACGAGCGAAGCTGCGCCTCTTGCGGGAGCTGCGATAAATGCGCTCGTGAAAAATCCGATGACTGCTCCGAGCAGAAACGCCATGGTTATCATAGCCCGCTCGGGAACAGGCAGGGAGCGCACCTTTTCAAAACGCTCTCTGACAAGGTGGGTCAACGAGGCGAAAAAAGCGCCGAGCGCAAGCGTTCCGACAATGGTGTGTACAACTATCGAGAAGATGTTCGGCTCGAACGCCGCCAACACTACGCAAAGCAGCGCAGTGAGTATTCCTGCCGCTATTGCTGTTATTGCTGCAAGTTTTTCTATTACGGTACGAGTTACCCTGCCTTCAACGAGCTTTTGGTAGAACTCTGTCCCGGTAAACTCCTTCTCAATGTCGATCAGGCTGTCAAAGCCGCTGAGCCACTGCTTGCAGGGCTTGTCAACATCTCCCGCAAGCAGCTCCTCCTGTCCTTTTGTCAGCAGCTTTTTCTCATATGCTCTTTTCAGTACGGCGAGCGCCTTGTCGTCGGCGGGCGGAAAGTCTGCTCCCGTAAAGTTGTTGAACTTTTTCTGCTGTTCTTTCAGCTCGGCATACGATTTGTCAAGAGAGGCTATTTTATTATGCAGTGACGAGATGTTTTTTTTGCAGCTGTCAACCGAGGATCGGTACTCTTCCTTTTTATTGGCGATATCCTTTGATGCGTTTGTTTCCGCAAGCGCTTTTTTTGTCGAGATAAGCACATCGAACCGCGCCTGATTTTTCTTCCAGATCTCCTCTCTCTTTGCGGTCTCTTCTGCGATGATCTTATCGCGTTCATCGGTGACCTTCGCATTCTGTATAAGAAGCTGATCCAGCTCGGCTTTGATACCCTTGAACTCTTTTTCTGCTTCGGCGAGGTTTATCTGAGCGTTTCTTGACGCTTCGCAGGCGTCCTCATAAGTATATACGGAGCTTAAGTAATCATCGTAGTTGAGATTTTCGATGATATGCACGTCTGTGCCGCCGAGCATTCCGACGACAGCTCCCGTATTCTTCATAATATCTTCCGTATTATCCATAACATATACACCGCCTTTATATATCATTACCCATTATATATTATATACCAAGCTCCTTATTAAGTCAACGGGCGGGCGGCGGACAAGCGTCCGCAGGCAATTCCGCTGTCAGGCATTACGGATCGATACTTTTGCTCCGCGAGAGCGGCTGCCCACTAAAATTA
>ONIC01000102.1 GCA_900317815.1 uncultured Eubacteriales bacterium
GGGGCGGCGTCCTTTTGTTGCACGACAAAAGGACGCAAAAACGTGTTCAAGGGGCTTGCTCGCCCCTTGAAAATCCCTCGCGGTTGGTAGTTTAAGAGTGTCGTCAGTTGGCAGAGATTGCGCTGCCTGCTCAAAATCCTGTTCTCGTAAACGATTCCTGCGGAATAGTTTACTTAGTTTGTTGAGAAAGTGTCAGTTTGTGTTTGCAGATTGACCGCCTCGCTCCGCCGTTGGCGGTGCTTGGCTCTGCTTTCGCTCTGCTCGCGGGAGCAACTGACAATTATCTCAACCCGACAGCGCGCTTATGTTTCGCATTGCTTTATGGTTTCGCGCGCGGCGGTGAAGTAAGGCGCAGCAAAAACTTCCCGCGCGGATCATATAAAAAAATAAAAAATAGCAATCGGCGGTATGGTGTGAGTGAGGGAGGGGGGCTGATGCTTTGGACAGCGTATGCGGCAAATATCTGTAAAGTATGATCGCGGCACAAAAGGTAAGGCATACAACAACCTGAGTTCGCGTATATGCCTGCGGACGCTTGTCCGCCCTGCGGGCGCTCGCCTGCTAATCGGTATTGTATTGTTGCGGAAAATGTGGTAAAATACTTTCAGAAGGGGAGTGTACGTATGAAAGTACTTTTTGTCTGCACGGGAAATACGTGCAGAAGTCCTATGGCGCAGGCACTTTTTGCCGAGGAGATGAAAAAGCGGGGCGCTGCGTGCGAGAGCAGAAGCGCAGGTATAGCGACTTTTACGGGAAGTCCCGCAAGCGATCATGCCGTTACCGTTATGAAGGAGATCGGGATTGATCTGAGCCGCTTCCGCTCAACGAGCATAAAGGCGATACTTGCCGAGGATTTCGATCTGTACGTTCCGATGACGTATCATCACGCTATGGCGCTGATTGAGTACGGTATCGGAAAACACAAGATCTATATGTTTGACAAGGATATCAGCGATCCTTACGGCGGCAGCATCGACTTTTACAGACGAACACGCGATGAGCTTGCCGCTCAGATAAAAAAACTCGCTGACTTCTGCGAAGAAAAGCTTGCCGATAAGGGTGATGACAGTCATGACTGATATCGTCATCAGGGAAATGGAGCGCAAGGATATACCGAGGCTGTGCGAAATAGAAAACGCCTGCTTTTCCCGCCCGTGGACTGCCGAGGGCTTCGAGGCGGAGCTTGACCGAGAGACGGCGCATTTCTTCGTGGCTCAGATCGACGGCGTGACGGCGGGGTATATGGGCTTTCATTCGGTGCTTGACGAGGGATATATCGCAAATATCGCAGTGCTTCCCCGATACAGGCGAATGGGCGCAGCGTCAAGGCTGCTCGATAATGCGTTTGAAAAGTCGAGAAAGCTCGGACTTTCGTTTCTGTCTCTTGAGGTCAGAAAATCAAATGAAGCGGCGATCGAGCTTTATCGAAGATACGGATTTGAAACGGTCGGGGAGAGGAAAAACTTTTACTCCTCGCCGACAGAGAACGCGCTGATAATGACGGCGTATTTTGATAAAAAGGATTGATAACGTGAATACAGACAAACCTATTAAGATACTTGCAATAGAAAGCTCCTGCGACGAGACGGCGGCGGCTGTCGTTGAAGACGGAAGGCGTGTGCTTTCTAACGTCGTCGTCTCGCAGATAGACGAGCACAAGCTCTACGGCGGCGTTGTTCCCGAGATCGCAAGCAGACGTCATGTCGAAGCGATAACGGGCGTTGTCGATAAAGCTCTTGAAGATGCAAAGCTCGCTTTGTCGGACGTTGATGCGATTGCCGTGACTTATGCTCCGGGGCTTATCGGCGCGCTGCTTGTCGGCGTGAATTTTGCGAAGGGGCTTTCTTACGCCGCAAAAAAGCCGCTTGTGCCCGTGCATCATCTGCGCTCGCATATAGCGTCGAACTACATAACCAACACGGAGCTTGAGCCGCCGTTTCTCTGCCTTGTCGTTTCGGGCGGCCACAGCCACATTGTAGCCGTTGACGACTATACTAAAATGAGGATCATCGGAAAAACACGAGACGACGCCGCAGGCGAGGTCTTCGACAAGGTAGCCAGAACGATCGGTATGCCGTATCCGGGCGGTGTCAATCTCGACAAAAAGGCGGAACTCGGAAATGACGCCGCTTATCCGATGCCGCACCCGAGGATACCCGATGCGCCGTATGATTTCAGCTTTTCGGGACTTAAAACGGCGGCTCTCAACGTCATCAACAACGCGCGGATGAAGGGCGGCGAGGTCGATGTTCAGGATCTCAGCGCATCGTACAGAAGAGCCGTTGTCGGCTGCCTGACGGAGAATTTCATAAAGGCGGCGGAGGATCTCGGATATAAAAAGCTCGTGATCGCAGGCGGCGTTTCCGCAAACACGCTGCTGCGCCGTGAGCTTGAGCGCATCTGCGGTGAAAAGGGCTTCACGCTCTGCAAGCCCGAGCTTAAATACTGCGGCGACAACGGAGCGATGGTAGGCGCGCAGGCTTATTACGAGTATATATCGGGAAATACCGCAGATCTTTCGCTCAATGCCGCAGCGACAAAGTCGATCGAAGAAGGATGACTCCCGTTTTAGTGTGGAGTGTGGAGCTGCAGAAACTTCAATTACGGCTGTTGATGTACGATCATAAGATTTATTCAGTGGTAAGCAAGAACCGCCGCATAGACTATCTGTCTATACGGCGGTATTTTTCGTTATTGTCGTATCAAAAAGTCTCTGTTTATATCAAACTTCAAACTCCGGACTACTCTAAGGTTTTTCCTTCTTTATTGCGTTTGAGGGCGAGCTTTTCTTTGAAGATGCCCGCAAGCTCGCGTTTTCCTTCGGGCGTGTTGAGCTTTGAGATCGGAAATTCGCCCGTTGTGATGCGGATCATAACAACTATGTACGCTTCTCCGAGAGCTGCCGTCAGAGCGGAGGCTGTCGCTGCGGAGATGGCTCCGCCGACAACGCTGCCCGCGCCGGGGATCAGCTTGAGAAGGCTTGTGACGATCGCTCGTCCCGCTGTCGTTGTCGAGGCGGTGCCGATCATACTTGACAGGATCGCAGTGATCGTTGCCTTCTGCATCGGTACGCCGAAAACGGCAGTTATCTTGGCGAGCATCGCTATTTGTTCAGGAACGAGAACGGCGGCGTCGGGGATCGGGATCGGAACGGCGCCCGTTACTGCGGCCAATCTTGCGGAATTTGCCACCACCGCCTGCGCCTCCCGTTTTTTTATGTCTATACTCGCTTTCTGAACCGACGCGAATGTGTTTCTGACAGCTTCGGGGATAAGCTGATACATGATCTCGGTGAGCTGTGAAAGCCCGTAAGCCTTGATTACCGTGTCCTCGTCAAGCTCGTAGTCCTGTGCGAGAACGGGAACGATCTGCGCAACGCTTAAATTCTCCTTGCGGATCTCCTCGGCAAGCTCGCGCGCGTCACGCTTGGAGTACGACTGAGTCAGCACGATTATTACGGGGACGCTGCACGTCATGGCGGCGGTCAGGAAGCTCTTTAGAAAGAATATCTCCGTAGGCTCGATGCGGTGAGTCGGGGTTCCTATGCAGTACCAGACGCAGTGGATAGCTTCGTTTACCGAGCCGCTCGTGATGCCCTTGTGGATCAGCGTTTTTACGTCCTTGATAAGTCCGTCAACGGAGTTCCTGCCCGAAAGCTCAAGCCCCGGGGTGTCGTAGATCGTCAGCGGAAATCCCTTCTTGCCGAGCGGTCGTATATTCGCCGTGATAGGTTTTCCCGTGCCTGTTGCGGCAAGGTTTTCGTTGAACACTCTGTTGATGAGCGTGCTTTTGCCGACGCCCGTCTTTCCCAGTATGAGGACATTGAGCCGATTGAGATTGCTGTATTCCTTCTTGACCGACTTGATGATGTCCTCGGCAACGCTTGCGGGGCTGATGTTTTCCATGATGTTCATATTTTTGTACATATCCATTTTCATACCTCCCTGTACAACGTATCGTCATATACTTCTTCCAATGTAATTCTACCACATTGCTTTTATGGTTTTCAATATGTAAGGGCAGGTTTACATTTATTTTACAATTAATGACTTTTCTGTGTGTATAATGAAAATATAAGATGTATAATGAAGATATAAGACAAAACGGAGGCTATTATGAAGAAAACGGCGGTGAAGATTATGTTGAGGATAATAGTTATAACTGCGGCGGTGATTGCTGTCGCAGTTGGTGTGTTCTGCGCGTATATGTCGAGGACGCTCAGTATCCCGAAAGGCAGAATGACGCTTGACGGCGAGCGTGAATGGGCAAAGTCCCACGGCGTCTGGGGAGACCTCGAAAAATACGATGTAGAGGACTACACGGTCGAGGGCAAGGACGGCTATCTTCTCCACTGCGCCTTCGTTTCGGACAGCGAAACGAAGGCAGGCGACAAGTACGTCATAATCTCACACGGGTACACCTCGAACAGATACGGCGCGGCAAAGTATGTTCCGATCTACATAGAACTCGGCTATAACTGCGTTATTTACGATCTGAGGGGTCACGGTGAAAACGATCTGACCGTATGCACGATAGGCAATTACGAATCACAGGATCTTCTGAAGCTGATAGACGACACATACGGCAGATACGGCGATGATATCTGTCTGGGACTTCACGGCGAGTCTATGGGCTCGAGCACAACTCTCTCGGCGCTCGGAGAAGGCGCGAACGTTCGGTTTGCCGTTGCCGACTGCGGCTTTACGAATTTGTACGAGCTGATCGGGACGGGCTTCAAGGCAAATCACATCGCATTTCTCGAACCGCTCGTCGATCTTGACAACAGGCTTTTTTACGGCTGGAGCATGAAGGACACTCACGCAATAGATCTGGTCGGGAATACGAGCGTGCCCGTCTGCTTTATCCACGGCGCCGACGACACGTTCATCACGCCCGACAACAGCGAGCGGCTGAAGGACGCCTGCGGCGGGTATACGGAAATACATATCGTAGACGGCGCAGGTCACGCTCAGTCGCGCGAGATACTGGGCAGATCGGCTTACAAAAAGATCGTTTCGGATTTTCTCGCGAACATCGGATAATCACAGCGGGGCAGTTTTTTTGAGCTGTCCCGTTCTTAGTACATATTATTCTTGACAGATCTGCATAAATCTGATAGGTTTATAATTAGAACGAATGTTCGAATATATATCAGGGTCAGTTGACTGACCGCAGGACCGAAAGGAGATAATATGAACAAAGTAATTATTATGGGCATGATGTTTGACGAGGGTGAAGCTCCCGATTTCGGCAGTATCTTCCGCAGCCGTGAGCGTCACGACAAC
>ONIC01000103.1 GCA_900317815.1 uncultured Eubacteriales bacterium
AGCTTACTTCTTCTTGGCATAAAAATACCCCCTTAGAATTTCCACACTTTAGTTTTTTCGTGTGTCTACTCTAAGGGGATTATATCATCCCCACTCGCCGTATGAAAATCTCATATTTGTAAAAGACAGTTACACTATCACCTCAAATACCCTTCTGAATTTTTCATCAGTGGGGATCGCTGAGGTCTTTTTGCTTATGATTGCTTCGGAAGTTCTGTCGATCTCCCTGTCAAACGGATCGATATTGCCCGAATAACCTACGGTCAGCCTTATTTTATCGTTGTCTCCCGAAACCTCAAGCTCAAACGTAAAATCGTCGTCCTCGTAAGAGGGGACAACATAGCTTGTGTATATCTCCTCAAAAACGAGCAGGCAGGAATTGACCTGAGCGCGGCTCATAAAGCGGCTGCGGCAGAATTCCTCCATCGAAGCTGTCATTCCGATAAAGTCGTATCCGTCCTTTGCGCAGTCCCAGCTCCAGCACGTAATCTTAAGAACGAAGCTGCGAGTCTTTTCGTTTTTGGGTGCGCCGAAGATCTGCTCGGGCGTGCCCTGTTCACAGACAACACCGCCATCAATATAGAGCACCTTTGTGGAAATATCCTTCGCGAGCTGCATTTCGTGAGTTACTATAAGCATGGTCATGCCGTCTTCGGCAAGCTTTCTGATTACGTTCTTTACCTCCGTGACCATTGTCGGGTCAAGAGCGCTCGTTGGCTCGTCAAAAAGCATTACCTCGGGGTGCATGGCAAGTGCACGGGCAATTGCGGCACGCTGCTTCTGACCTCCCGAAAGCTCGTCGGGCATACTGTTCGCCTTGCTTTCGAGCCCCACTCTTTTAAGCTGCTTTATCGCCTCGTCCTCCGCCTCCTGCGGCGTTTTTCCAAGAAGATCTACCTGCGGCATAATTATGTTGTCTATCACGCTTTTATGGCCGAACAGATTGAACGACTGAAAGACCATTCCCACCTTTTTTCTTAATGCCGAAATATCTGTTGAGCTGTCGCACACGTTCTCTCCGTCTATGATTATCTCGCCCGACGTAGGTGTTTCCAGGCGATTTATGCAGCGTATAAGCGTTGATTTACCCGTTCCCGACGGACCGATAAGGCACACCACATCGCCCCTTTCGACAGAAAAATTTATACCGTTCAGCGGCGTTACATCGGCGTATTCCTTGCGCAGATCTTTTATCTCGATAAAGCTCATGATACTTTCCTCCTTTTACCGCGTGACAGAACGCTGTTTCCGAAATCGATCGCAACGGTGATGAGCCATGTCAGCATGAAATAGATGACCGCAACGGTGAGCAGCGGGAAAAACGCCTCGAGAGTGTAGCCTCTGATGATATCGCCCGCTCTTGTAAGGTCGGCAACTGCTATGTAACCGACAACAGAGGTCTCTTTGACGAGCAGAGCGAACTGCGTTTTGAGAAGCGGAAAATATATTTTTCTTGCCTGCGGAAGAATGACCTTGCGGTACGCCTGCTTTTCGGTATATCCGAGAGCGAGCGCGCCCTCAAGCTGCCCTTTGTCGATAGCCTCAACCGCGCTTGTGATCAGCGAATACGCCTTTGGAGCGAATATGATCGAGAATCCCACAATTGAGATAACGGTTCCCGACAGATTGGACGATCCGAAAACAACGTAATAAAGGATCATGAGAATCACGACCACGGGAAGCCCTGCTATAAGGCGGCAATAGCCCGAAAGCACCGCGTTGATCGCCTTTTTGTTTTTGCGCTTGAGCGACGCCATAAAGAAAGCCAGCAGAAGTCCGATGACTCCCGAAGACAGCGAGATTATCACCGTTGTGCCAAGTCCGTATAGGATTATTTTGTAACGCCCGTCTGTGATGAGGGTATCTTTAAGCTTTTGCAGCGCATTGCCAAATATGCTGTATCCGTTCTCGGCACCCTCCGCGGAGCGTACTATCAGAACGAACGCTGTGTCGTAATACGGAATAAAATCAAGCGCCTTTTTCCTCTCGTCGGTAATGATCAGCGAGCCTGCGCACATATCAGCCTTGCCTGATTCAACGGACGCTATGAGAGCGGAAAACTCCATGGGAATGAACTCTACCTTGTAATCGAGCTCCTTTGCCATGAGAAGTATCACCTCGGCCTCCAGTCCGATAGTCTGCCCGTTTGAGCTTACATAGCAGGCGGGCTGCATACTGTCTCCGATGGCGACACGGATCTTGCCGCTTTTTCCTTCCCAATCTATTTCGGGCATTGTTTTTACGCTGTCGTCGGCGCCTGTCCATTTGTCCCATATCGCGTCGAGATCTTCCTTCGGTATTGAATCGAGAGCGCTCTGCCATTTGGCGGTATCCTCATATGTTTTTGAGAATCCGAAGCCGAATTGAGCCTCTTTCAGCGGCTCGGGGAAAACCGCTATCTCGCTGTCTTTATTGGCGTACATCTCTGCGATCATGGTGTTGTTCAAGCCTGCGTCGGTCTTTTTTGTTTTAAGCGCCATGATAAGCTCGGCTGTGTTCGCGTAATGCGTAAACTCCTTGACCTCGGGCACTTTAGAACTTAAAAGCTCTTCAAACGGTGCTCCCGTAAGCATTGAGATCGTTTTTTCGTTAAGGTCTTCAAAGCTCGTATATTCGGGAACGGCTTTTTCCTCTGCTTCTGCGGCCGATACCGGTACGGAAAAAACCGCCGCAACGGTGATGAGAACCGTCAGCAGCAAGACCATCTTTTTCATCTGTTATATCCTCCTTTTTGCAAGCAGCTCTGTCTTCGGATAACTCAGAGGGAAATATGCGCTCCGTAACGCCCGCAGTAAGATAACACAGAAATTTCCGTCAAAAGTTCTGTGAATACTGTTTTTTTATATCACACATTCAGAGGAAATACAACCATTTTTGAGCCAAATAGACATTATTATCCTTTTTACGTTGTTATACGGAACCCTTTCAACTCTTTATCTCACACCCGTCCCAGAACACAACCCGCACATCTTCCCTACTGTGTACTGCTATGTAATCGACGAGTGTTCACCATAGACCTTCGTCAAACTCGGGTATAACTACAATATGTTTTACAGGGAAACACATTTGGATATTGATCAAAAATATAACCCGCCCTGCTGAGAGAAACAGAACAGGGCAGGTGTGTGCTCGCCGACATTCTTTAATTCCAGTCTCTATGGCTTGCTGCTTCGCCGGATAGCTGCACAGCATCAGCAAGTACATCGATCCTCAATTTGTAATCATCCTTTACCGAATCGTAAACTTCAGACGATATTTCAACTTTAGTCAGAAGATCCGGAGTAGTCTTATCAGAAGATATCGGACCATTGTAGTAAAAAAAGCCGTCTGATTTGTATTCCCAATTGTTTCGCCAATCGGAAGCGAGATAAAGTGTTATCAAAGCTGCACCATTGTTATCTCTGCAAATCAGTATATTTCCTTCCTGCGTTATTTCTTTATATACTGTGATGCTGCCGCACACAAAGCCGTCTTCATCATACCACATCGGAACAAACTGTACTCGCAGATATTCGTCGTTTTTATTGCGAACATCATAAACCGCCGCAGGCTTGTCTACACTATAAACGTCATTGGTCTGACTAAAGGTGTATTCTTTTTCCAGCTCGTCACCGGAAGAATTACTCTCAACTATTCTAATGTCGGCTTCGGCAGGCTTAAAATTGTTTGTACGCTGAACACTGTAGTAAACAACCGCAAGAGCTATCAGAGGCGGCAGCAGCAAAGCTATAAGAACAACGCAAAAAACAATATACTGTTTTCTCTTTTTATTCATTGTGCCGCCTCCTGTTTTACTCCATTTTTATTGTGTTTTCAGCATACGCCTGTGCGCTGAGAAACGCAAATTCCGTCTCGCAGTTTGTAAAGCTTGCAGTGGGACGGTTTGTCGGGTCATCCTTACCGTAGTTTTCAGCATCTACCTCATCAACAGAGAATATTACATAATCTCCCGCACCGTTGTCTGTTGTGCTGTCTTTTATTCCCAGCGCTGATTTGTTATCAGCTCCGTTACCGAAATAGACATTGGAGCCTGTCCAGAAATCATAATCTGTTGTTGACCAGTCTGTGACTTCGCTTATACGGTAAATGCCGCGCTCCTTAACATGAACAGTCTGAACGCCCTTGTAAATGTCCGCAGGGAACGTATAAGATGTACTCTCTCCGCCATCTGTATAGCTTATTGTAACTTTGTTCTCGGTGCTGTTGAACAAATGACCCGTAAAACTCGATAAATTGTTATATTCGGGATATGTTTGCAGCTTCGTATCACAGTTCAAAGTAACATAGAAACGTTCTTTAAGATTTATTTCGGTAAGCTCCGTTGCTTCTTCATCAAACCGTTCAACCTTGAAAACAAATTTTTGCTCGGTGTCAGCGTTGTTTGAGTGGATATTTTTATCGATAAACGCGATCTTTTCGATATCGAAGTAATAGTCGTGAACTACCGTATTCGGAACATTTATCTTATATGTCACAAAAGAATGGTCCGCACTGTCCACAATTTCAAGATATCCGCTGTTTCCTTCAATAATGACCTCGCCGATATTCGTGATAGTAACGATAAGATCATCACTTAATCCGTAATATCCCGGCGGAGGCGTCTTCTCTGTGAGATAATATTTTCTCGGAGCAAGAGTATTATCAATTTTGGGAATGACGCCTCTATCTACACCATTACCGCTGACCAAGGATTCGTAACCGACCATCGGGTAGAAATCCTTTTCCAAGTTGCCATACAGCATAACTGCGCGGTACAGCGCAAATTCGGCACCGTTTATCGGGGTATCGCTGCCGCCCTGTACCTTCATGACCTTCAATGTGTACGGCTTATTATAGATATCGATCTTCCCCGAAAGCACCCCACTCGGAGAATCGTATTCAGCCCAATTCTTTCCGTCTGCGGCTGTATGGATCGTATCATCATCGGTATCGTTCGGATTATTCATTGTGATCCCGTACAAGCTGCCGCTTTGGGTGACAGTGAAGGTTATCGGATCATGGATCCCGATATAGCCGGAGGGAGACTCTGTTTGCTCGAGAGTGTAGACCTGCCCCGCTTCAACGCCGTAGATAACTGTAACGGTGCCATCCGCGCCGGAGGTAAATGTTCCTATCTCTGAATCACCGAGCTTAAGAACGAACGTGCCGCCCGCAAGCGGTGTATCGGGTGTATCGGTGTTGTTCCACGGGTGAAGATCGATCTCGATTCCGCCCTTGCGCGTATTCTTGATCATATCTTTTCGACCCTTGCCGCTTGCCTCAAGCCGCTGCGCCTCGGAATCATCCGCGGGATAATACGACACCGTATAATCGTCGGTGATCGGCTGCAAAGCATCGTGATCGGTCACAGAGATCGAGATCATACTGTCGGATTCTTTTTTTGTTATTGAATCATACGACGTCACAACACCGTCGGCACCAACAACGGGATTTGTCAGCTCAACTTCGTATACCGTGTAGTCGTCAAGCATTTTTCCGCTGTCGAGACTATCGAAGAAATATTTTACAGAGGTGTTCGGGTTTTTTATCTGTCTGATAGAGTCGGTTTTCAAAACCCCGTCAACATACACCGCGGTGTAGATATCGCCGTGGGCGTCAACAAAATCTCTGTCTGTCCACTCTTTCTCGACCTTTATGCCGTACCCTCTGTAGTTATTCACAAACACCTCTGCCTGGTAAGACGCAACGATCGTACCCGCGCTGTTAAGGAGCTTGCTTGCGCTGTCGATCGTGTACGTCACTCCGTCGATCGTATATGTATCATCCACCTTATAAGATGATACCTCGGATTGCTCGAGAGTTTCAAATGTTTGACGTCCTTTTTTGCACTCAAAGTCCAAAAGATCATATCCGACGGGGATCTCATAGTCCCTTTCCTGAACCAGAAATTTTGTTCCTGCAACAAGACCCGGGACACGCACCGTATAACCAACAGGTATATTGGATATCGCGCCGTACTGCGACGTTCTGAAGACGTAAAGTTCTCTCTCATCCTCGGTCATCAAAGGAATATCCGTCTCTATTCTGTAGGGGGTATTGGCGACGAATTTCTGCTGCGCCACGTCCCATATACAAAGATGGTAGTTGGAGTCAAGTACATAATATTTTACAAGATTTGCAAGCTCCAGCTCTCCGCTTGTGGAATTTGAAAGATAAAGACGGTAGTTAAAGGTGGTATCGTCCTGCTCCGCTGTAAGCTCAGTTGTTTTGTTCTTATCGGCGTACAGCTTCTTTGTTATATTCAGTGAGCGGATATTGCCCTGCTTCACCTCATTATTGAACGCAATGGTAGGCTGCTGGTTTACCATAGATTGACGTGTTATCAGATCATGTATACTGCCGCTGCTGACAGTTATTCCCGGTTCATCATTGAGATCGTTATCGTCAAGACCGCCCTCGCCCGTTGCGGTAACATTATAAATATCCTTATCGACAGCACACTCGATTATTCGATAATACATTGCGTCGTCCGGGAAGTTTATCTCGAGATTTCTGCCGGGAATAATGAAGAACACGTCATTGTAGATCTTGTTTGCATTTGGCGATTGGTACGTGCTTGCGTAACGGACGGTCTGAGTGGAGCTCTGATACGAGACCGTAGGCTTATGATCTTCGCCCGGTTCATTGGTAAGGTTTTGCCACGGATCATCTTCCGTAATCCTATATTGGATCTGGAACGGGAACTGCACCATACTGTAATCTACGTCGGGGTCGTCAAATCCTGTCATGCCCTTTGCAAAAAGCACATTGCCAGGCGTAACGGCAGAAAGGTTAAAGCGCATATGAAGATTTGAAGCACCTGCGCCGCGCTCCATGTAATAAACGCGCATCGCGTGTGTGGTGTAGTCCTTGAATACATAGCCCTCGTCGTCGCCCGTCTGCTCAAATATATTGCTGACCGCGGCTTCAGCTTGAGCCCGGGTCATTCCTCTTGCGATATAGTGGCTTTTGAAGATCTCGCGAAGCGTGGTCGTATGAAGCACCAAATTATCGTTACTGTCGTACGTGGAATATTCCACCTTGCCCGTTCGGAAGTTTACCTTTCCGCTTTCTGCGGAATGTATGCCGCCAAGATCAAGCACAAGCTCTCCGTCAACATAAAACCAGAAGTCATCGTCTCCCGTAAACTCAAAAATGACATCATGTCCCCATGCGTCAAGTCCGCTCGGCGTCTGTACAAACGACGTCTCCATCTCCATACCGAAGTAATAATTCGGGTCTTCACTGCCGTGCTGCGCGGTATACAGCTTTTCATATTTTCGGGGGTCGTCGTCGCTCAGCTCTCCTCTGTCAAGATGCTGATAATGTGACATAACATTATATAGATTTTGCGGGTTGGTTATTGAGTATTCCCCCGGAGCAATGTAATTGTATGGCAAAAACTGACCGTGCTTTCTTGTGGAATAGTCAGTTTCCACCGTACCAAGCTCTCTGTAAACGGTAAAGGAATACAGCGGCTTAGCGTTTGCCTGGTCGGTAGTCTCTTTGCCGTCTTCGGTTATATAAAGAGGCTCGCCGTTCTCGTTTGTTTTTTGTATAGGTTCCGCTGCTCTGTCGGGTTTTAGAGTTGCGAAATTCTGGCAGCTGTCAAATTCAAAGTAACCACTCGAATCATGAATGCTACGGATAAAAAGATTATCGACATATATTCCGTTGCTGAACGCATTCTCAAAATTCAAATTGTTACTTGCTACATAAGGGTCCCCGTTAGGGTCGAACTCACCGTTTTGCGAGTAAAGGCCATTTTTGAGAAGTCCCTTTTTATTAGCGGTATTTCCGTTAAAGTAATCCCATGTTACTGTACTGCCGTTGCTTGAAGTGGCGCTATACCCCTGCTGCACGCCAAAATCCGCCATTCTGATCTTAATACCGTAATCGGCATTATTGATCGTCTCGACTTTATGAAGCTCATCTGTTTCATCAGTGTTTACAACATCAATAACAGCAAAGTAAAAATCGTCTGCGTGCGCATAAGTTACGGGTGTGACATATCCTGTCTTTTCAACGGGATCGGTCTCAACGCCGTGCAGTGCGGCATAATCGTAATAAAGCTGATCCCACGCGATGATCGGAGAGAAATACTCGCCGTAATTATACGTAAAGGTCGAAGGAGTGGTAGATGTATCTTCAATTACTTCGTATGTGCGTTTTGGCAATTGAATACCGATCTTTCTGTCGGAAAGAAGCTGACCGTCTCTCTGTGGGGCAAGATACTGCTCGGAATATACATTCTGAAGCTCGTAATACCCTGTTTCGCTGCCATCGGCATTATGGTATACCGTCAGATCCCACAGCAGCGTATTCATTGCGTTGCCCATCCACATGAGCTTGTCGCCGTATGCGTAACACGGATAAAGCGTACCGTCATAATTTATGGCATAGAAATCGTAGCGCTTATCAGTGTCGTCCCAGATACGTGTGTAAACGATCACCTTCTGCCCGTCACACGCTTTTTCTCCGTCCGACACACTTATTCTGTCTGCGGTATATGTCAGCTGTTCATCTTCGGTGAGCGTTGTTTTCTTTAAAAAAAACAGAGGAGACGGTGTGTCGGAAAGAACATAGCTCGTACCGTCAAAGGTAACAAATCTTCCGTTCGTGTCGAAAAGCATGATCGTATGGTCCGCGTTTGGAGTGGCCCTGAACTGCGACGCGTTTGAAGGATCGCTTACAAGTGACAGCGCCGTGCCGTCGGACGCCAAGAACCTGTCGGCTCCGCCCACCGTAGTTTTTAAATAATATTTATCTTCATCGGATAAAACAAACGTCCACATTGAAGCGTCGCTGCTTGAGGGAACATAAACGACGCGGTTATCTGCTGCATCGATACTGCTGCGTGTTGATACCATCGTAAGCTGCGCAACGATGGTGTTATCGTTTCCGGCGCCGATCGCATAGCCGATGGAACTGTTTGAGTTGCGGTACATAAGACCGTAGGTTTGTCCATCAAGCTCGTCGTAGATATTATATAAACCCGGAATAGATATCCAAGCAACATTTGCATCTTCCCTGGCTTCATAGCCTACAATTCTTTGGACATTACTACCCTTATCAGCAACCCAATAATATTTTTTCCCATCAGATAATGTAGCGTAGATCTTATACATATTTCCGCTGTATCCATCGGGATTAAACACAAATACCGTCGCTTCGGATTTACTGTCAACATAATCAAGAGCAGATCTTTTTGTATTACCGAAGCTTCCCGTATACCCCTTTATATATTTTTTATTATTACCATCCATTACATAGAAATAGAAAGTGTCCTGTGCATTATCATCTGCCTTTTCAAAGTATAGCTTTATTGCAGATGCTTCATTGCTGGTAAGGTCTATGCCCTTTCTGCCATATTGACCGCTTATTTCGCTTGAACCACCCTTGAGATAATATGGACCGTTATTACCCGGGGTTTTTCCCTCACCAAATATAAAAGAGACCGTAAATCCTTTATTTCCATGTTCTGCCAGTGATTCAAAAAAATCCAACTGTGTAACAGCATTTTCCACAATCTCATACACCGAGAAACCCGTGGCGTAGAAGGTTATCTTGCCTTGCTCAAGGGTGAAGTCAAAAACCTGCTCTCTTTCGCCGTTGTCCTTGATGTGCCACAGCTCCACGCCTTCGCTGTCGGGAATAGCGGGGGCGGTTATTTCGACAAGTACGGGGCTGTCCTCTTCGGGTTGAAACTCGTTGTTTTCGCTGTCGGTGATAGTTATATCATACGCGACAATACCGCCATGCTCTGCGCTTACATCGATCGCTTCAGCACTCGCGCCCTCGGGCATGAGCCCTTCGAGAGTAACGACCTCCTCGGCATCAACGCCGTTGGGATACAGTTCAAAGCTTTGGAGACAAAGCTCGCCGTCGACCTGATCGGGCGTATTTTCGGCTGCTGTATAAATTGGAGATGAGATTACGCTTGTAAACGCGACCACTGCCGATATAACAAAGCTTATGAGCCGTCTTTTCAGTTTTCCTTTCATTTTCATACTAAAACCCCCAATGGTCATTGAGACCATTTTTGCAGGAAAGTTGTGTCGTCAGCCCGTGGTATCTGAATAAAATTGTCTGCGGGCAGCGCCTGAGCCTCAACGACGATATCATACGGTTTATCGAATATTCCGAGATAGTCTTTTTTGTAGATCGGGATATCTATACGGTTAAAAAGCTCGGGTGTCGATTCGTTCGGCCTTACCCTTTGCATATAATGATCTTCGTCTGAGTTTGTATAATAAAAATACATGACCAAAGTGTCTGTGTTATCTATCGTAAACTGATCCATATAGTAGCTGTCATTTACACAAGTATTGCTTTGTGTAAGGAACGGAACGTATACGCCGCTGTTGTTTTTGTATTTTATAGCGCCGAGAATCGCATTCTTTTGATCCTGATTGCTGACATCCGACGTGCCGCTTAGTTTGATCGTCATCTTTAATCTTACATACAGATCTACCTGACCGTTATTATATGCATACGGGTCTTTTTCTATCGTCATACCAGGCTCGGACATATGCGCCTTTTGCTGCCCGTTGTTGTCCCACTGCGGCTCATAAAGCGTAACAGAACCATTCTTCGACGTAATGCGGTTTGTAACTCTGTCATTGCTTTGGTAGTACGAAAAGATGCCGATAGCAACGAATACATACACTACAGCAGCCAGTGCCGCTGCCGTAATTATCTGACGTTTGTATTTTTTTGCGAACTTTTTTAGCTGCATAAACTCACACCCCTTCTTTTTTACAGGATGTTTTGTTGTATACCACGCCTGATATCTGAATCAGCAGCACAACCAAAGCAATGAATGCCAAGCCTGCTTTTGTATGCATCCACTCTACAAAATGACCTAAATGCGGAATACAAAAAATAGTCCGTCCGATATATGCCTCTTTTGTAACAAGCTCGGGATCGTTGACATTGTTGCAGTCTCCCCTGGTGATTATGCCTTTTTCGCTGACTTCAACAGCTCTGTGAGTTACCCGCATATTATCGCCAGTATTAAAGGCTATAATTTCACCCGGGAGCACGTTCTCGTATTGAGAGCAGCGGTTTACAAAGCACAGTGAGCCTTTCGGTATAGCCTCACCCATTGAGCCTGTTTTTACGCAATAGGGGCGAATGCCGAACAAATAAGACACGAGCACGACAATACCAATAATTATGATAGCGGTGGTGCTATATTTGTATATGTAATTGTGGAGCTTTATAACCTTACTCATTGTTAACATCTCCCAAAAATTGCGAACTAATAATACTGTATAAAAGCACACCTATCCATAATTAATTATACTACACATCACAAAAAATATCAAGTATAACATTAATATCAATTGCATTTCATCAAAAAAACGGCACGAAAACGTAAGCTCTCGTGCCGTTTTGATGTTAACTATCTATCTTTGCTTTGACATCTTCGGTCAATTTGCGAAAAAGCTATTCAGGCGTTAGTTTGCTGTCCAAATGATATTGTTGATCTCGGGCGTGCCTGCAACAGCTTCCGCCTTAGCCTCGGTAACATGGCTGTCTGTGGTTGTCCAACCACCGCTTACAGTACTGAATGTCTCATTTCCTGTCGCGTCATTGGCAACCTGAATGCTGTCCATAAATACGTTAAGATCAAAGTCAAAAGCGTAGAACGCATTTTGTGTTACCTTGCTGTTGAGTGTAACGCTCTCAACAAGCCTTGCGGTCGTATCGCCGTCTTCAAGATCGTTGTTGTAATAGAAGGTAGCGTACTTAGATGATCCAACGGTCGACGTAAAAGCAGACCACTGCTCCGAAGGAGTATTGCCTGCATTGCCGGGCGTGTTGTACCTTGTAACATTTACAAGCTGAATATCAATAACAATATCGTTGCCAAAATTAGCGGCATCTTCAGACGCCCACGTATCATCAGGGCTGTACTGAATAGAGATAACATTGTTTGCTTCATCAACAAACCATCTCATCTGATCCGTTTGGAGTGTCGTCTCGGAAGCGGTCAAGAGTTTAAGATTGGCATTAGGCTCTACAAATGCGACCTCCGATGTGGCATCATTAGCGGTAGCATATGTAATTGTAAGCGCGTTGTCAGGAAGAGTATAATCCGACCTGTTGCCTGTAGCGCATTTCAAAGCATAATAATCGGTACCATCAAAATAATAACCACTATACTCGTAGTCAGCATTACTGTTGCTGTCAATATCAATATTACGTCTGAATATGAACAGACCTGGCTCTGTCGGTCTGAAGGAGTCGGAATCGATAGCAAGACCAACACCTTGAGTCCAAGTGTCCTGAAGTTGGGTGCTTGTTACAGTAGCACCTGCTGCGTACTCTCTCTCAGCACCGGTGGTATCAATATAAGTTGAAGGCTGGTTAACCTCAAACGTAAAAGTACCGCCGGCATATGCAAGCCAGCCGCCTGCCTGAACTGCCTTGACCTCGGAGTAAGTGGTGTCGTTGTTAGCAGTGTCGTTATTAGTGCCGACATTGTTGTCGTTGGGATTTGCAGTTTCCGTTTTGGAAAGTGTCTTATAATAGACCTTGTTATTGCCGGTACCCGTATACTTTGTCAAGCCGAGTGCGATGAGCTTAGGGTCATCCGTATTTGTCAAAGCGTCGGGGATCGAAGTATAAGCTGTTCCCTCAGCCTCGTTTACGATTTTCATCTCGCCCTCAAGCCATGCTCTGACAAACGCGTCCACGTTGCCCGTATTAACAAACGCAACATTCTTGTCTACTTCCTGGCCTGGTATCCAATTCTCGGGCGGTGTGAAGTCCTCGGCGATAGTTACACCATAGTTGGCGCTTGCGCTGAGTCTGTTCGTAACTTCGTCCTTAGAGCTGAACCACGCGAATGTAGAGCCTGCTACGATAAGAGCAGCAAGTACGCACGACGTGACAAGTACGGCTCTTCTGTTTTTCTTTTTTACTGCCATATTGATTCTCCTTTCGTGAATAACACGGTTTTTGAGTGTATATATTTTTGCGATGCCGCAGCTTATTGCGGACATAATGGGTACAAATATTGAACCGACGTTTCATTAGCTATTGATCCGCCGCAGGTTTCTCTGAGTTATCGGAGTCACTTTCATCGTCGAAGTAGATCCTCAAAAGACAAACCAACACGACGAGCATTATGGCAATAGGAACCACGAAATACCATCTTAACTGAACAAATCTGATAATATATCCGACCTTGGGTATCGAGAAACGCACTACACCGATCACTCTGTCCTCATCAATGAGGAAGCTGTCCTCGGATTCGTTCGCATCGCCCTTTGTGCGGAAGCACACCACACCTGTTCCCTCATAATTTTCAATCTTTTCAAACACACGGTGCGTTAGGTACGCGTCGCTGTCAGCAGATGGGTTAAAAGTTATAACATCATCTATATTAATTTTGTCCGACGAGGTCAGCTTTACAAAAACAACATCGCCGACATTGTAAGTAGGGGTCATAGAAGGTGTAAGAACTGTGTAATACCGAAAGCCAAAAAGATTTTTTGAAGGAGAGTTGTTGAACGCAAACAGAACAGCCGCCGCAATGATCATAGCGGAAAGTAAAAAAGTGAGTATCGTTGATGCTATATCGACTGCTTTACTGCCGGCGGAAGCATTGCCTCTACCCCGCTCCTTTGAGTCGAATTCTTCAGCTGATACCGCTGATTTTTTCTTCTTCGAAATATCGTTCACGCTCCCTTCTAAAGCGCAGGGCTGCATAACACAGCTATATATATATAATTATACCATAAAAAATGCAGGTGTCAAGATATTGGATGAATAATTACATAAACGAAACCAAAAAACTAAAAGACTTTTAAAGTCATTTTGACAAAATATTGTTTGGTGGCACACTAAAATACTCCTACAAGTATCGACCGCTGCTCGCCCTCACCGTATGTACAGGTAGAAATCAGCAAAATATGCTTGTCAGTGTTATCTTTAAGATAATCCTTTGTAATGTCTTTTGAATACTTTGAAAGCCGAAAGATCAGATCAATATAGTTTCCTTTTTCATTTGTCGATAAAAATGCCGTACTATATATCGGTGAATTGCTCGATACACACATATATGAAAAGAAATCGATTTTTTTAACCTCGTAAGAGGTTACCAAGTAACCGATTCTGTGATCATCGAAATATCTCTCATCTTCGTAAAGTACAATGTCCGAGAACATTCTTCCCCCCTCGATATGATGACCGTAAATTATTGAGTTTACGCCGCTGAAATCGCTTTCACATCGAAAGTCAAGAAATGGGCAGCCTAATCCGCCGTTGTCTTTCCTATCAGCACCGTTATGAAGATAAAATTCGTTGTCATCACACTGCATTATGGGATAATCGATATTGGTTCCCGAAATTGTGATCCATGCGACAGTGTCACTGTTGACGCTTTTACAATTGCTCAACAGATCGGAGGAGCTTTCAATACTGTCAATCCCGGGAGTGTCAAGCGAAGCGATGGCATTTTCGATCGGTGGTCTGATCTTTTTGAACAATTCTTTACGAGCTTTTTCGGCGTTATCTATGACGGTTTTTGGGATGTATACAGTTTTGTAGTATTCATAGCCGCAAAATACTCCGACAGCAATCAGAACGCCAAATACTGCTGCTAACGCTATCAGCTTTTTCATGTTTTTGTCTTCCTTTTGCCATTCTTCTTTATCACGAGCAGGATTGACATAATTATGATCAGCGCAGCAACGACAGCTATAATACAGAGCCAAAAGGAGCCGTTAACTGATAATAGACCAGTATTCGGCGGAACATAGTCGGGATTAACGGCGGCGGAGAATACCCACTTAAATTCGATTTCGCCGTCTATATGCCTTTCGCCTTTTGGAGGCGTCAGAACCCATTCGCCTGTTTTGTCTATCAGTCTGTGACCCTCATCAATAAAAAGATCGTTCGTTGTATCGACCCAAGCTATACTGCACGAAAGAGTGTGAGAGTCTCCCGGGTCATAATAGCCAAGATCGTACACCTTCGTGGTCAAATCGATATTGCCTATTCCGTTCACACTGCCGTTATAAAACTGCACATCGTCAAGGTAAAAGCTGCACACGCAGCCCTGATCCAGATCGATCTCACCATGCTTTGACTCGGGAAGAGGCTCTACATAGAAAAAAATATTGTAAGACTTATCATCGCAAAGATTCATAAGCTGGATCTCTTTTGTATAGACCTCACCGAAGGTCATGCCCTCGACTATGAAAAAATACTCGCCCGTCTCGCTGTTTACCGATCTGCCCGTAGAATCCATCGCCGTAAGCTTCTCTGGAAGCCCCTTTACAGCGCCCTCCGGAAGTGTCACATCGGCAGAAGCATAGACTATTCTACAGAAAAATAGCGCTGTTATCAATAGAACAGATATTAGCTTATGTACCTTCACCATAAATCACCGCCCTCCGAAAAAACAGACAGATGTGTGTATATTACCCATAGATTATACCTGATGTTAACTATATGCAGTTTACATATTTTTGCGTTCTCCCACTATTTTATCACCTATAAAAATAAATATCAAGCTATTTGTAAATATTTTCCTTATCCCACATTTTTTTGATAAAAAAAGTGTAGGCTGAATCTCATAAATCCGCATTTTAATCGGTTTTGAGTTTCAGCCTGTTATTGTTATTTGTTAGGTTGTTTTAAGAGAGTGTCAGACAAAAGCTTCGATTAAGTTGACCAATATAGAGGCCAATCCCCTGTTCTTTTTCTGATTGAGGTTATATACGTGTAAAGATGATAATTGTCGATGAAATTTACAAGCAGTTCCTCGTCATTCTCGTGATAAGCCTGCCCTCGCGAGGTCTTCGATTCAACTACAAATCGCTCTCTGAGATTTTGGCTTTACCCTCGTAAATATCATCGAACGCGGCAATAGACAGATCAAGCAATCTTTCCATGCTCAAGTGACCGTTCTCCACGACTCGATCTTTACCGGTAGACCCGGATTGTGATATCGGGCTGTTCTTCATTTCGGTTAGACTCAAAATAATTGTACATCAGAGTTTCAAATATCCGGTTAGCTATTGCCAGCGCACCGTTATCTATCTTCACAAATCCGTACATTTCTCCGTCTGTTGCGGGAATGCTGTCGGGATTGTACGGAACTCGC
>ONIC01000106.1 GCA_900317815.1 uncultured Eubacteriales bacterium
GAGTAGATCTTTCTTGCAAGCTCGTTTACATAGCCGAAGCAGGAGCATACTCTGCCCGGATATCTCCACTGGAGATTGCGGAAGAAGTCTTCATACTCAGCGTCGCCCGAACCGAGGATTACGAACTGGCAGTCGTTGTTCTGAAGAATGTTGTCGATACCGTCACGCACCAGGTCAAGTCCCTTGTGTGCGACCATTCTCGATACCATCGTGATGATCGGGATATCCTCGCGTCTGTCGAGGTTGAGTCTCTCCTGAAGTCTGCGCTTACACTCGTTCTTTCCGTAAAGATTGTCGCAGGTGTAGTTAGCGTAGAGATGGTAGTCCGTTGCAGGATCGTAGCTTGCGTTGTCGATTCCGTTGAGGATACCGCAGAGCTTGTAGTGGAACAGATTGAGCGCGGGGTCGAGACCATGACTGAACCACGGATCCTTGATCTCAAGCGCATAGCTCGGAGATACCGTGTTGACCTTTGTCGAGCATACGATAGCGCCCTTCATCATGTTCAGCTTGCCGTCCTGATCGAGGATAGCGCCGTCCTGAGCGGGGATTCCGACAACGTCTTCATTGAGATCCCAGCCGTACTTGCCCTGATACTGGATATTGTGGATCGTGAACAGGCTCTTGATATCGTGATACCAGCCGTTGTGCGAATAGAAAAGATAGTAGTAAACAGGCACAAGCGATGTCTGCCAGTCATTGCAGTGGATAATGTCGGGCTTGAAATCTACATAAGGCAGCATTTCAAGGCACGCTCTCGAGAAGAACGCAAAGCGCTCCGCATCGTCATAGAAGCCGTAAAGACCGTTGCGCTTGAAATAGTACTCGTTGTCGATGAAGTAGTAGAGAACGCCGTTATAGCGAGCTTCAAAAACGCCGCAGTACTGATGACGCCACGATACCGGCACAGTAAAGCTCGTTATGTAATGCATCGTGTCGCGAAGGCTCTGCGGGATATCACCGTAAAGCGGCATTACAACGCGGCAGCCGATCATTCTCTGACGGAGCGCCTGAGGCAGCGAGCCTGCAACGTCTCCGAGTCCGCCCGAAGCGGCGAACGGTTTTGCTTCACTGGTGCAATATAATACTCTCATGAATTGATACCTCCAATTCGTTATATCAGCCGGTATTTACGGCTGCATATTTATTTAATCACTGCGAAGCAGCCTTCAGGCTCCCACGCAGGTGATGCCAAAGTTTAAACCACGCTCTTTTTCGAAATGCAGACGGGGTATGAATCTATACCGCAAAGCATACGCTGCGGAGAAACAATTACGTCCTTATCGCATACAACGTAATTGAGCGTCGTGTTTTCACCGATCACGCAGTCCTGCATTATGATACAGTTCGTGATCCTGGCGCCCTTTGCTATGTGAACGCCCTTAAAGATAATGCTGTTCTCGACTTCGCCCTCGATAACACAGCCGGGGCTTACGAGCGAATTCTTCACGGAGCTTTTCAGACCGTACTTTGTCGGCATATCGTCTCTGACCTTTGTGTAGATCGGATTTCTCATATTAAAGAGTTCCTCTCTTACCTCGGGATTGAGAAGGTCCATATTTGCCTTGAAGTAAGACTGGATCGTGTCGATCTCGGAGCAGTAGCCCTTGACCTCAAAGCCGTAAACATTATATCGCTTTACAATGCCCTGAACGACGTCTCTTGCGAAGTCGAACTTGCCTCTGCTTACGCAGTCGGAAACCACCTCAAGAAGCAGATCCTTCTTTACAAGGCCGGTGTTTATCATGCAGTCTGCCGCATCTACCGTTCTCGGATTTATAAGCACCTCGCTGACTCTGCTGTTCTTGTCGAGAGAGAATACGATCTGCTCGCTTGTCGGATTTTTAGAGAGCGGTCTGTTGCGGTAGCAGATGGTAACGTCTGCATTTGATCTGATGTGAGCATTCATCATCTGCTGGAAATCCATATTAACAACAGACATCGAGCTTGAAATGAGAACATAATCCTCGTATGAATGATCTATAAAGTCTCTGATCGCATCGATCGTCTGAACAAATGTGTTGTACTTGTCGAGCGTATTCTCAAACGGAGGGAGGAATGTGAGTCCGCCTCTGCGTCTGGAAAGGTTCCACGCCTTGCCCGAGCCGATGTGATCCATAAGCGACAGATAATTATTCTTCGTTACGATACCGATCTTGCTGACGCCGGAATTCACCATATTGGAAAGCGTGAAGTCGATCAGTCTGTACTTAGCGCCGAACGGGATCGAACTGAAGGTCCTGAGCGTTGTAAGCTCGGGTATGAACGAATCCTGGAAATTCGTAAGGAGCAAGCCTAACATCTTTTTTCCTGCCATATCAATTTGCCCCCTTTACATCTGCATCGATCATAGCCTTCGGAGCAACGACAGCGCCCTCGCCTATGGTCAGGTTTTCACCAACAACGGCAATTCCCCAGTCATCGCGGTTCTCAACGTCTTCGGGTCTCGAGCCTACAACGGCGTTCTTGCCGATCACGGAATTTTCCGCAACGATAGCATAGCTGACGTGCGCGCCTTCTTCAACGACAACGCCCGGCATAAGGATCGAGTCTGTTATAACAGCGCCCTTCTTTACCGTGACCCCCTGGAAGAGCATCGAAAATTCGAGCGAACCGTAGACATTGCAGCCGTCGGCTACCATCGAATTCTGTATCTCTGCGGAATCAGCGACGAAGTGCGGCGGATACATCGGATTTCTTGAATAGATCTTGTTCTTTTTATCGCTCAGATCGAGCTTTACCTTCGGATCGAGAAGATCCATATTAGCCTCCCAGAGACTGTCGATCGTTCCGACGTCCTTCCAGTAGCCCTCGAACGGATAAGCAAACATTCTCTCACCGTTTTCAAGCATTGCGGGAAGAACGTTCTTTCCGAAGTCGTTTGCGCTGTTCGGATCGGCAGCGTCAAGCATAAGGTACTTTCTCAGCTTGTCCCAGCTGAATACATAGATACCCATTGACGCATTTGTGCTCTTCGGGTGAGCGGGCTTCTCCTCAAATTCGTAGATGGAGCCGTCGGGGTTCGTGTTCATAATGCCGAAGCGCGAAGCCTCCTGAAGCGGAACGTCGATTACTGCGATCGTACAATCGGCGTTGTGCTCCTCGTGGAACGAGATCATCGCAGCGTAGTCCATCTTATAGATATGGTCGCCCGAAAGGATAAGAACATATTCGGGGTCATACCTCTCGATAAAGTTGATATTCTGATAGATAGCATTTGCAGTTCCCGAGTACCAGTTTGCGCCGTCCTTCTGCTCATACGGCGAAAGAATATGTACTCCTGCATTGTCGTTGTCAAGATCCCACGGCTGACCGTTTCCGAGGTAATCATTAAGTACGAGCGGCTGATACTGTGTAAGAACACCTACAGCCTCAATGCCCGAGTTCGTGCAGTTGGAGAGCGGGAAATCAATGATCCTGTACTTTCCTCCGAACGGCACGGCGGGCTTAGCCATCTTTCTCGTGAGAACGCCGAGTCTGCTGCCCTGTCCTCCTGCGAGAAGCATTGCTACGACCTCCTGCTTAGGTAGCATAATAAAGCCTCCTTGTAAAAATTGATGTTATGTGTACTTCCTTATGCCCGTGAACCATACTGATAATTCAATTTTCGCTTTTGACGGGCATGATCTTATTAAACATACTGCCGCGATTTTTCACGGATTATGTTATAAACATTATTTTTCGGTCTTCTTGTCGGACTTCTTCTCTGTCGCCTTGTCGGTCTTGGAAGCGCTCTTCGAAGCAGGCTTCTTCGCCGTCTTCTTACTCTCTTTCCTGACCTCTTTCGGCTTGGTCTCCTTTGACTTTGCCTCCTTAGGCTCTTTCTTTACTTCCTTTTTGGCATCCTTCGTCTTCGAAGCCTTCTTGGTCTCCTTCTTATCTGCGTCAGCCTGCGCTGCCTTCTTCGGCGCTGCGCTTACCTTCTTTGCGCTCGCCTTCTTTTCGGGCGCTGCCTTTTCGGCTGTGACCTCCTCGGTCTTTCTTGCCGTGCGGGTCTTCTTGACACACTTCAGATAGAGTACCGACATCGGCGGTATCGTTATCGTGATAGAATCGGGAAGATCGTGACACTTCTTTTTCTTCGAGCGGATATTCGTACCGTTCGTAAAGCCGCTGCCGCCGTAAGCCTCTGCGTCTGTCGAGAATACCTCCGCATAAACGCCCGCATTCGGAACGCCTATCACGTAGTTTTCTCTGAGCATCGGCTGGAAATTGCACACACTGATTATCTCGTCGCCGTTCTTTGCAATACGTCTGAACACAAGGATAGACTGCTGGTAATCATTGTGGCAGATCCACTGGAAGCCCTGCCACGAGGAATCGACCTCATAAAGCGCAGGCGTTTCCTTGTAGAATCGGTTGATATCCTTGAAAAACTGCTTTAACTGGCGGTGAGCTTCGTAATCGAGAACTTCCCAGCAAAGCTCGCCCTCGTAGTTCCACTCGTCGAACTGTCCGATCTCGGAACCCATGAACGTCAGCTTTTTGCCGGGGTGCGACATCATATATCCCATGAACGTGCGCACACCTGCAAATTTAAGCTCATAGTCTCCGGGCATCTTATTGATCAGCGAACATTTGCCGTATACGACCTCGTCATGACTGATCGGCAGCATAAAGTTTTCGCTGAACGCATAAATAAGCGAGAATGTCAGATTGTCGTGATGATACGGACGATAGATAGGATCAAGCGCAAGATATCTCATCATATCGTTCATCCAGCCCATATTCCACTTGTAAGAGAAACCAAGACCGCCCATATCTGTCGGACGCGATACCATCGGGAACGCTGTGGACTCCTCCGCGATCATCATATTTCCCGGGAAGAGCTGAGCGCACTTCTCATTCAGCTTCTTCAAAAACTCGATAGCCTCGAGATTTTCCTTGCCGCCGAAGATGTTCGGCTCCCATTCGCCGTCCTTGCGGTTGTAATCGAGATAGAGCATCGAAGCGACAGCATCTACTCTGATGCCGTCAATGTGATACTTGTCCATCCAGAACATAGCGCTCGACAGCAGGAACGAGATGACCTCGTAGCGGCTGTAGTTGTAAACGAGCGTGCCCCACTCCTTATGCTCGCCCTTGCGCCAATCCTCATATTCATAGCAGCAAGTGCCGTCAAATCGCGCCAGGCCGTAGCCGTCCTTCGGGAAGTGAGCGGGTACCCAGTCGAGGATAACTCCGAGACCTGCCTGGTGAGCCTTGTCGATAAGATACATAAAGTCGTGCGGCGTGCCGTAGCGTGAAGTCGGAGCGTAGTAGCCCGTGACCTGATAGCCCCACGAACCGTCAAACGGATACTCGGTCAGCGGCATAAATTCGATATGCGTAAAGCCCATATCGGCAACGTACGGTATAAGCTCGTCGGCAAGCTGTCTGTAGCTGATAAACTCTCCGTTCTCGTTGCGCTTCCACGAACCCGCGTGTACCTCGTAAACATTGATCGGCTCATCATTGTGAGTATTCGGCTTTTTCTCCCTGATCCACGCCTCGTCTCCCCATTCGAAGCCCTCTATATCGTAAAACTTCGAGGAGTTGTTCGGACGGGTCTCGAAATGGAATGCGTAAGGATCACACTTGTAGAGTCTTTCGCCCCACGGGGTATCGATGCAGTACTTGTAGTTTGCAAATTCCGTTACAACATTCGGAACAAAGCACTCCCAGACGCCTGCGTCGCTGATCTTGCCCATGTGGTTTGCTTCGGGATTCCAGTAGTTGAAATCACCGACTACCGAAACTGCTGCGGCATTCGGCGCCCATACACGGAACACAACGCCCAGCTGACCGAACATATACGATCTGTGAGCGCCGAGAAGGTCGTACGCTCTGACGCTTGTACCTGCGTGAAAATCGTCAAGCAAACCCTGAACAATACTGTCTAACATACTTACACACTCCTTTATAAACGGGTTTAGGGCAGCAGGTACAGCTATCGACAGTACCCAATGCTCCATACTAATATAATATCAAAAAAGAAAACTTTTTTCAAGATATTTTACACAAATTCACTACAAAATTTGCATTTTTATTTTGTGATTATTTACGATTTTAATAATCCGAATGTCGCTCGCTCGTTGGCATTATCCGTTTAGCTAAAAATCTTATACAAAATTTAGCTAATATTACCATACAGATGTATAACAAGCAAAAGAACTCCGGCTGCGGCAGCTATCAATACAATACTACCGTCTCACCTTTCACCCTGGCTTTTGCCTGGAACGTATCGGTAATGTGCAGACGGCTGTCATAAATGGCGGTAGTCGGCTCGTCGGACGGCTTCTCTGCGATTATGTAACGTCCGTCTACGCAGCTCTCTATCTCTCCGATCTTCTCGGGATATGTGATATCGGCGCTGCTCCCTATCTCGCCCTCAAGGCGTATCCTGCCGCCGCTTCGTGTCAGATAGTAGACCTCTCCGTTTTCATTGTCGGTAAAGTAAGCAGCGTCGCCGTTTCTCTCTCTGACTTCTCTGAGCGGCTTGACTTTTCCGCTCTCTGTTGACATCTCAAAGAACTGTTCAAGCTGAGTTTTGTAGAGCTTTGCGCGGAATATAACGCTGCTCCCGCTGATACATTCAAAGCGCACCGTTCCCTCGAGTCCCGCGCTTGCGATCCTCCGAAGAGAGATATTCTCCGTGCGGCTCCTGATAGCATCGAGCAGCTTGTTTTGTGATATTATCCAGATATTGTCACGCAGTTCGTCTCCTACTGCCGAGAACTGCTTCGAAAGCGCACGTACCAGCTCTTCCTTCTCGCTCTCGCCGCAGTACGGATCGCAAAGCAGCAGCTTGTCATCGCCGTTTGCCGATCTGAACCGCTGCATACAGTTTCTGAGAAGAGCCGCTGTCTTAAAATCCTTTATAAAATAACGCCAGCCGCGCTCAAGATCATACATATTTGCAATGGTGTCGCTGTTTGTCGCTTTTTTGCATCGCAGGAAAAGCTCGCGGTTCTCATCGTCCTCCGTTGTATAGATAACGATGCTGCTGCCGTCAATCACAACGCAGTCGGAGAACTTTCCGATCAGGGAGATCTTTCTGCGAAGCGTCTCTGCGCCTGTCTGCTTGTCCGTTCTGATGACCCACGCGCTGTCCGTGCCGTTTTCGAAAAGCATTATGATGCTGTCGCCGCACGGATAAAAGCGTCTCTCAAAACCGCTGCCGCCGAGCGCGAAAAACGCAAGCACACGCTCCTGTTCATCGGCAAGATCGTAGCAGTAGATATAAATGCGCGCCTCGCCGTCAACACTCAGCTCCTCGTCATAATATATGCAGTCCTCGTTTATCTCAATTATCTCTATCTGTCTTTTATAAAGCTCATCTCTCAGATCAATAACATTCACGCAACTGACCCCCTCTTTATTAATGTCGCCGCTTCTCTTTTTTCGAAGCCCTTTCGCTTTGCAGCTGTTCAAATGTGCCGTAGATTTAGGGAGCCACTGATCAAATCACGTCCTTCGGACTGAGCACTCATCTTGCTTGCATCTTTAGTCTCGGCTGCCGCCTCGGTCGGTGCTTCTGCTTCGCAGAGGTCTCCACCGGAGACCC
>ONIC01000105.1 GCA_900317815.1 uncultured Eubacteriales bacterium
CCGCTGCTAAAATTTCCGTCAGAACGCAGCAACCATTCTGTTTCCCGTTCTCGGATTTTATTGGCGAAATACTGTACATTCGCTCATAAAATATTGTATTTCCGTTGATATATCGCCCGTTTTTTGTTATCATGATATTGAACGACACTATTCGCAAGGCTATCGGAAATCGTCAAAATAAACTGCATTTCATATTATAGATCCCATCTCGGCAACATCACATTCGCGTCAAACGGCGACGCTTTGATCAGTCTGTGGTTTGACTGACAACAGCATTTTGGCAACGCCGCAAGCGTCATCATGCGCCTTGCAGAGCGAGAGCACAAAATGGGCAGTCACCGGCGCAGTGACTTTATAACATTACACAAAACGGCGAGCAGGTCTTCCCTACTCGCCGTTCTATTATTTTACTATACTATCGGTTTACCTATCGGACTGTCTGCATCTGACATACCTACGCTGTAACGAAGTACAGCAAGTGCGTCATTGGCGGTAATTTCACCGTCACCGTCTACATCTGAAAGCGCAGTCTGTTCGGGCGTGAGTGTTTCCATACCTATGCTTGCTCTAAGGATCGTCAGCGCATCATTTGCAGTAATATCGCCGTCACCGTCTACATCGCCAAATATACCATTCGGCTCATCTATAACGGATTGAGTATCACTATCCGTATCCGATTTGGAACCGCTGTCCGTATCCGAATAGGTATTGCTGTCTGTGTCGGACTCAACACCGCTGTCCGTATCAGACCCGATATCACTATTTGTATCGGAATCTGTATCGGATTCCGTGTTGCTATCGGTATCTGTATCGGCTTTTGTATCGGTGTCGGGATCGCTTTGATTCTCGATCTTAATATCGGTGTACTCCTCGCCGTCAAAAACTGCAGTTGCTTTATGAACGGTATTTCCGTCCCTGTCTGTGTATGATGTTATCTCGGCCAGAACCGTCGTTTTATGATTGCTGTCATTATCGCAGACAAATACAGCCTGTGCGGAATCATAGCCTGTCCACTCGAATTTCGAGAAGGTATAGCTGTGTCCAAGCGCCGGTATATTATCAACTGTTTTCGTCTGACTTTTGAAAACAGCATTTGTAAAATCTGCGGTGTAGGTCGTTTCTCCCTTTTCATCACACGTTGCCTGTTTTGTAACGGCAGCCGTCGTGTTTACCGTCTCAGTCTGCACTGTTCCGTTTTCCGGAGTATAGACCGCTTTTACCGTTTTGTTATCACTCGACCATACATATTTCACATCGGCTGCTTTCCAGACCGCTTTTACCGTGATGTTTGTATCGGCGGTTACGGAGCTGCCTTCTTCATACTTGGTGTTTCCTATCTGCCAGCAGTCAAATTCTGTTTCGGCAGGAGGAGCGAACGTGCATTTCGGAAGCTCAACCAAACCGCCCGAGTAAATGGTTATGCTGTCAATAGAGCCCGAGCCGCCGTTCGGATCGAAGGTCACAGTTGCGCCCGAAGCTGCGGGAATACTCTGCGTGCGTGAAACCGTAACGATCGCTGTGCTGCTCCAGTTGCCTGCTTTGTCGATCGCCACCAGTTCTATTTCTGCGGAGTCTTCTCCTTCTTCAAGCACGCCGTCCGCTGCGAATGCTCCGCTTCCCTCTGCGGTTGTCTCCTTCTGATAGCTGTTGCCGTTTCCCCACGCCATGATCTTTGCGTTTGCTTCAGAGCTGCCTGTGACAGTGAAGCTGCCGTTATCGCTTGCTTCAAAGCACATCGAATCGAGAACAATTATCGGCGCCGTCTCATCCTTTTCGATCAATACATACTCGTAGCTATCATCGGTAACTCCGTCGTGCGTGTAGGACGCTTTGATCTCGATCATCAGCATTCCTTCAAAATCGGTGCTGTCTATCTCTGCGCCGTAAGTGTCTGCCCACGAGAAATATTCGGTTGTCAGCTTAGCTTTAGATGTCATATTCGTATAGGTGAACGTGACATTGTCATGGTCACTTTTTGCGTACAGTGATTTCGAAACGCCGCCCATTATTGCCGAATAAATATCATCATCGCTTTTGTCGATCGGTTCATTATCAAGATACGGCGTAATTGATACTTTTACATATTTCGGAAGATACAGAGCGTCTGACAGCGTCTCGGCGCTGTAGTTGCTGCCCTGAATAGTGTCTTCATCGAGCTTAACAGTCGTTGTCTTGAACGCACGAACGCCTATCTTGTACGATGTTTCGGGATCAAGATGCTTTGTGTCGCCGCCGTCGATAGTGATCTTCTCGCCGTTTTCACCCGTTACGGTCTCGCTGCCGCCATTGTCGCCGAGCGTGATACCCATATTGATCGTGTATTCCTTGGCAACACTGTCATAAGAAAGCCCGTCGATCTCGGAGAAGCTATCGGCGGTAAAGCTATAGCCACGTCCCGTGTCGACAAAGCCGTTGCTGCCGTCTTCACGGTAAATTGACACAATGTAACCGTCTGCTCCGTCAACTTCGTTCCACTTTCCCTGAATACCTTCATTTCCTATGAGCATGATCTCTGCATTGGCGGGAGCGCCGGGCGCTGCGTTGTTGGTATAAGTGATCGTACTGTCGGAAATGTAGGAGTCTATCGGTATCTCCGCTTCTTCTCCTGCGTCCGAGGTGATTGTCTGAACGAGGTATGCAGACACATAGTAGTTACCGCTCGGAGCGTCACACCCGCTTGTGGGAAGAGTAAACGACCCGGTATCGGTAATATCTCCCGAATATATAAGATGCTCAGCCTTAACAGTACCGTCGGTATCCTTTTCTCCGTAATATACTTCGATTGAGTATTTACCGTTTGATTCCGGATTATTGATTGCTGCGTTCAGCTTTCCCGAAGCGATATTGCAGTCAAGAGCTGTCATCGGAACTGTTTCTGCGCCTTTTATCGTCTCGATATCGTAATCGGCAGAAATATCGAACTTGCCGCCCAGTGACTGCACCTCAGCTTTTGAAAGCCTTATAAATACAGCCTGCTCTTCGTTGATGATCTCGTTAGTGTCGGGATCAGTCTCGGCGGAATATGTTCCGATCCATGCATTCGATGTTGTATCGCTGCCGTCGATATATCCGTCTGCATCACGAGCGGGGAATTTGAGCGTAATGCCGTCGAGTTTAAGACTTGATGCAAATTCCTCGATCACATTCTGATCCGCGGGCTTGACAGCGAGGAGAAGATTTTCTCCGTCGGGGATCGAAGCCGCAGCAGATTTTACTATCCAACCATATACCGAATTGCTTGCCTTTGACACTTGAATTTGAGCAGGAGCCATCGACAGAGCCATTAGAGCTACTATCTCTTTTCCGTCCTCCGTTTCGAGAGTCATCGGTTCACACGCAAGATATGCACCTGACTGCTTCTTCTTGGTGTACTTCTGAGGATCGGAGTCCCAATCCCAATCCTCAAAGCTCTTGAACTGCCCTTCGAATTTTACCGTTTTCGGTATCAGGTATATCAATCTGCCGTTGAGCAGCAGGATAGATGCACCTGCGACAACGCCGCCCGTTACCTCCATATTCCTGAAGAATTCTTTGACGGAAGCATTGTTCGGAATTGCCGACTGAGCGCCTATCTTGAAGTTTATGTCGGCGCTTGCGAGCTTGATATTATGAGAAAGGCCGGTGATGCCCTTCGGAATATTGAGCTTCGCCTTGGCGTAGCCCGCAGACTCTATTCCTGCGTATGTGCGGGTCTTTGAATTATTCTGCGCTATTATACCGCTGACCTCAAGTCCCGCACCGGCTTCGATCGTGTTGTTGAACAGTCTCATGACTCCGTTCTCTACGCCCGTAGCATTTTCGGGGATATTAAATATGCAAAGCCCGATATCAAAGCCGCCGCCGAAATTCACACCTGTATATACATCGCCTTTATAATTAAGCGTCTTTCCCTGGGCAAACAGACGTGCGCCCATTTTATCTATTATTCTGAGATTGCTGTTTGTGCCCGGTATAGATATTCCCATATCCTGGGCTTCAAGCGATAGGATCGACGGACCTATCTGCCCTGTCATCGTGCCCGTGATCCCCTTGACCACCTTTCCCGTAACGCCGAGCTTCAGCGCAACAGGCGGCACTAAGGTATAGTTGCCGTTGATCGTATCTGCAAGACCCTTTACGCCGAAACCGCCGCCCGTAAGAGTGACCGCTGGCACGGGGGTAGGTATATCTATTCCCATTCCGTTTTCAAGATTTACATATACCCACAGATCGTTCGGACAAAGCCGTCCGTTGTTCAGTCTGCGCAGCTTTAACTCCGCTGCCGCCGTGAACAGGTCACGAACATTAAGCGAAAGCGCAAAATCATATTTTTCTTCGCCATTGAAGGTGTTGATCTCTCCCTCGACATTGCCCGCGCCCAGTCCAAGAATGGAAAAGCCCTTATCGGAATCGCTCGTAGGTTTTCCTGCATGAACTCCGAGCTGCCCCTTTGCGTGTACGCCGTTGAGCTTAAAATCTCCGTTTTTCAGCCCGTAAGCAAACTTATCCATATCGAAGCTTGCTGCATTGAACAGCGTTTCTATTCCGAATGTGCCCTCAAACGTAAGGTCGCCCGCAAAGCTCAATACAGCTTTTTCGAGCTGGCAAACACAGCCCGGGAAATTGAGGGAAACAACAGCGTCGTTTTTCTTCGGATCGATCTCGAAGATAAGACCTTTATCATCATATCCCGAGAAGGTCAATCCGCCGCCGCTCTTCGGCTGATAAAATTTAAACGTCAGTGAACTTAAGCTTACCTTAGACTTATCAAATACAAGAGTACCGTCATTCTTTACGGAGAACGCCGTATTTTCGGGATCCCAGCTTGCGGATACCGTATTTGACAATCCGATCACGCCGTTTTTGATCTTGTAAAAGCCCGAAGCAGGAATATATTCGTAGCTGCAAAGGTACGCAGCCACAACAGTATTCGTGCTTTTAAGCGTCATCAGATCATCAGACGTACCGCAGGGTACGACCGTGTATTTATCTGCGTTCTGCCTAACAACGGCAAGGTATCCTGCGTCGGCGGCGTAAGTCGGCTGATCGGCGGCGGTTGAAGCTGCCTGATCCGGCTCACGCTCTACAAACTTTTTCAGATCACGGTAGCCCCACAGGCTGTTGAATGTAGCCGGAGATACAATCGTACTGCCCTCTGTATCCTCCATAATACCGTAATCGTTCGACCAAGTAGTTACAAGCGAATCCTTGTAATATACATACTCGGGGTAGTTAAGACTAAAATTATAAACATCGTCCTTATCAATAAATCTGTTCACATCGGAAAGCGCAACAAACGGATTATCATTCGGATATACATCGGTATAGACCTCCGTTGTTGCCATATTCTTATCAAGATAAGACGAGTATGTGTATTTTTGCCCCATACCCTTCGATATATTTGAACGGGTAACGGACTTGACACCAAGAATATTATAGTATCCGTACGGGCTGCCGTTATACTGATATTCGCTAACAACGCTTGCAAACATTGACGCATTACCCTCGGCATTAGGATGACCGAGCTTCGGGAACTTGTCATAAGTCTCGATAAAAGTAATATCAGCGTGGCATTTTATAGTCGGAGTGAAGGTGGTTTCACACGTCACGCCCCAGTTTTCAGTATTTTCGGGCTGAGCTGAATTTCCGCCGATCATTCCTTCATCACCCGGATCAAGAAGCCCTCTTTGGAGCTTCGTCAGAGCGTATACGCTTTTAGCCGTGTAATTATCGTTAGTGAACGTGTAGTCAGCGGTAAGCGTGCCCGATGATGCGTCCGTCGTATATTTTACACTTTTTACCGTAAGGTAAAAAGGATCGAACGGAGCAAGGCGATTTCCGTTGATGCTCTCTGTGCCGTTCACTAGAAATCCCATGCGGCGGGCGCCGTAAATGCTGAGATCCGTTAGACCGTAATCGACTATTTTATCCGTCGGAACGGTATAGCTCACAAGACCTATATCAAGCGGATCAACAGCGTCCACTAAAAGGTAGAAGCTGATATAATCATTTTGAAGATATGCGAAAGTCTGCTTGTTGAGATCTTCAAATTCTCCGGCTCTCACAGCAGCCTCCGATGAGGTCTCTTCTCCGACGACCGCTCCTGCGGGTATTGCAAGCGTCGGGATAAGGAGTGCAAGAGTGAGCAGTACACACAATATTCGTTTTTTCATTTTGATCCTCCTCTTATTTTTTGTTTTTTAACTTTACGCAAAACGCCGTGACCAAGACGCCAAGTACAAAAGCTACAACACTTATGAGTACGTACTCTCCTGCGTTTGGCGAGAGAAGCGATGCTCCGTAGAAAGAGCTGTCATAGCTGTCCGCAGTGCCTTCTGAAAATAATCCGATCAAAAACAAAAGCACAGAAAAAAGTGTAAAAGACATAAAAGAATCTCTGCAAATTTTTTTGCGATATCGTTTTTTTATCAAAGCCTCGCATCTGTGTTCGATCTCTCTGAAAACCGCATCACCGTCGTACATCACTTTGTGTCCCTCCTTTCTGAAAAATAAAGATTCAAAACTTAGTACCACAAAAGCCGCTTTTTACCCACCCGATTTTTTGAAAGTTAAAAAAATCAGCGTTTGCAATAAAAAAAGCCACCCTGTTTTGGGCAGCTTCAATAATTCTTTATTCTTCAATAAGTTTGTGGAACGAAATATACAATATAACTGCGGTCATCACAGGCAGAGCAAAGCCGATATATGACGTTATTCCTGGCTTTGATACGAGCAGATTATATATTGCGTGGAAGGTGACGGAAAGTGAGAACGCACCTACAATAGACGGGATCGACAGCACCTTGAGCTTCCTTGCCATTATCAAGCCGAAGGTCAGCGCTGCCATACATACTATGTGCATAACACCGACGGCAAGTCCGCGCACGAGAACAAATGAAAAAGTATATGTATCTCCCGTCAGCAGGCAGACGCAGTTTTCAAATGTCGCAAAGCCCGCGCCTGTTGATACAGCACACAAGATAAGCTGCTCGTCGTTCATCTCCATTATATACAGAAAAAAGATCATCGGCAGCAGCTTCATCAACTCCTCGATCATTGGTGAAATATAGATCGAGGTCTGTTCGCTCCCTATACCTCCGATCACGTCAATAGTCCCGCTGATGTATGCCGAAACGAGGCAGACGAGCATTCCGATAACGAACGATGCCGAAAAGCTCCTGACGTTTCCCTTTACAAAGAAAGATGCGATTATCAAAGGAATAACTATGCAGATAAGGATATTTTCAACGTAGATCATCGCACCGCTCCTTTTCCGTTCCGTGAATTGCGAGGAACATAATGACGGTACACAGCGTATAGCCAAGCGAAAACATAAAATAAATCGGCTCGGCGCTCATGTACATTGACACCAGGCAACAGGAAAATGCGGAAAATGACAACGCAGTCCTTTCTTCCAAGCTGCTCTTTTTCAGCGACAACAAAGCCCTTACATACAAATACAGGCAAGCTGCAAGCATAAGGATATAGCAAAAGATATCGAGCAGCTTCTGAATCTCGGAACTTATAAAGAAGATCAGCGTCTGGATACAGACGAGAGCAAGGGCGGCGGCAGCAGCGGCTGCCCACTGTTTTTTTGAAAAAACGTCCGACTCTTTAAGAGAGCGAACACATGTACAAAGCAGATACGCAAAGACCACGCCGCTGATGATATCCTTTATCCACTCTCCCGACCAACCTATCCACAATGCAATATTCGCAGCCGAGAAGGCCGCCGTAAAAGCTGTATGTGGCAATGCCTTTATCGGCTTGTCAAATATCGTCAGAAGAGCAGCGCTCATAAGCATATACACGGCGCAAGCGCCTATCTCGTCGGGTGAAAAGGGAAATCTGATATCGGGGTACATAAGCGAATGAATCCACCAATACACATCATTTACAAGAATACCGATAACACCGAACGCAAAAAACGACATTGTGATCGGGCGGCGCTTGCGCTTAACGTCGGCTATGGACTTAAACAAAACGACAAGAAGGACTGCTGCGGCTATTGCGTATGTAATCACTCTGATGCTATCTGTAATCATCTTTGCCGCTCCTCTGTTTTAGCCTTCGGATATTGATACATACAAGCGTAAAGAAAACGCCCGCCGCAAATGACAGAGCGCAGATCATAACCGTTTTCAGATTTTCCTTTATCAGTATTGAACCTGCGTTTTGCCCGATAACGACATCACTCTCAAAATCATTTTCGGGTATAAAAAGGATCACGCTCAGGAAGCAGACAACGCTCACGCACAAGGAGATACAGCTTGCTTTTATCCTGTTTATGTATCGTCTTCGCTCACGAAGAGATCTGGCTCTATCAACTATAATATCAAATTGTACGTCACTGTCCATCATATTCAAAGCCGCTCCTTTCAAGTCTTTCTTTAAGCGCTTTTCTTCCCCGTTCCAGCAGATGGGCTACCTGACTCTTATTCTTCCTCATGATCCTTCCGATATCGTCATTCGTCATTTTTTCAAAATAAAGAAGATACAGCGCCTTGCCGTAATCGGGATTGAGCGCACCGATAGCTTTATAGAGTCTTTGGTCACGCTCGGTAGTCAGCAGCTTATCCTCGGGAGACGTATCGGGCTCTGCGAGATCTACAGTATTGTGGAAAAGCAGACGGCTCTGCTTTCTGATATGCTTGCAGGCAAGGTTATGCGATATCGAAAAAAGCCATGTCTTGAAGCTGCTTTTTCCCGAAAAACGAGCTTCAAACGCTGCGATCACAGCAAAGGTGTCCATCATAATATCCTCTGCATCATCAATATTGCGGACATAACCGAAAACAAACAGCACGACACTCATTCGATATCTTTCAAACAAAGTTTTGAGCGCTTCTTTATTTCCCGTTTCGGAAAAATCATTGTAGAGACTTTCATCGGAAACACTCACACAAGCTCCTCCCAACATTTCGGCAGCAAGCATATTCAGAGAAGCTGCATTCAGAAAATCATCATGCTTTATTCTGCCATATTTATTTTCCCTTATTATAGCCTCAGATACTGCAAAAGTCAAGCAGACACAGACCGAAGTGCCCACGCAGACACGGCGCGGTACATAAGCGTACGCCCCGATACATAACGCTCTCTTGTCAGAGACAACTACAACGACTTGCAAAACGACATTCATGCGATAACTATTTTTCCGGAACAGTTTTGCTATGGAGGGCGGTACGATTGTCAATGATCTTCCACCCGAATATGACATAGATTAGTGGGCAGTTCTGAAAACCTAATGTCGTTCAGATGTGTCGTAGATTTA
>ONIC01000107.1 GCA_900317815.1 uncultured Eubacteriales bacterium
GTGTAGAAAACAGAGAATTACGGCTACAAAACAGAAATATAAAAACAGGTGCAGGGCATTGCGGCTCTGCACCTTTACTATTGTATTTATTAATTATTAGATTTTTTAATTATTGGATTTTTTAATTCTGAACGTCTATTAAAAATATTATGGTTACGCTTTGCTCCAAATCTTCTTCCTGCTATGGATATAATCCGACACCCTTGAAACGATTTGCCGATAAAAGTGACACCAATGATGAAACGATTTATTCGGAAAAAATGACACCCTGAAACGATATGCTCGAAAAAGTGACACCCTGAAACGATTTGCTCGAAAAAGTGACACCCTATTTGTATAGTATATTATAGCTAATATAACATACATATAGTGGCATAGATAAATCTTTAGTCAGCAACCACCAACAGCCGCTCCAAACACGGAGTGGGTGTCTTTCATCGTTTAAGTAAAGAACTTATAAATCAAATCCATACAAAAATCTGCTGACTTTAAACGTTTCAATTAGCCGCTTGGATTATTTGTCCAATTAACTATTGTTTATTTATTCACATTCTGATACTGTTAGCAGCTTATACACGAACAAAATTATTTCATTTCAACCAATACTGCCTCTTGTGTTTGAAAATAATCATTGGTATCGCTGCTTAATCCCGACGCTTTCCATGCTTGTTCAAATGATATTTCGGGAATATTGCTCAAATAAACATATTCCGAATCGCAAGCCGCATTATGTAGTCTTCCCTTGATATCAAGACGATATTGATAGGAATAACCGTCGCAAAACCAAGTGCCATCAGTCATTTGGTAATATGTTTTTATATTGCCCTTTCTTATGGAACGGTATTGTAAAAAATCGGACAAACTTCCTCGTTCAATGATCTCTGTATCGATCGTACCGTCTGTTTTGTCTTTAATCCTGGTAATCTCATAGGTTCCTTTGTCGATATCTATCTCGAGAATATTATCCGATTCAACGGGAACGCCAAGCTTTGCTTTGACCGTTTGATCAAGCTGTGCCCCGAGAACACTCTTGCCGTCTGCGTCATGAGGCTGAAAGGCTTTCGCTTTTTTTAAATACTTTGCAGGAAAGTTCTCCTTCAGCCAGTCTTCGTGCAGTCCGCCGTCTGCACTCCAAACCAACTCCGAGAGTGTCACACCGTTGTCGGTAAAGCTGAATTTTACAATAGCCTCTCCTGCAGAGCCCGACATATTATATGCCTTGTCCTTAAATACGACAAAAGCTCCCTCGTTCAGATATACATATGCGGTTCCTTGATTTCCGTCCTTGTCGATGCCGAAAAACTCAGCATTTGCAAAAGCTTCGTTTCGAAAGTAATTCCTATATCTGATATCAACATCGCTTTGGGCGACCTGCTCCATCAGTGATTCAATTTCCGATTCGCTAAGCTCAACGGCTTTTCCCTGCTCATCTGCCGAACACGCTGACATAGTCGTCATAAGCACTATCGACAAAAACACAGTAAATGATTTTTTAAGTAATATCGACATCTTATTTATCATTTCCCGAGTTCCTTTTTATTTTTTTCTCAAACCTGAACATCCCCTCGGGGAACTGCTCGTCTGTCTCCTCTATATCGGGCTCGTTCGGGTCGTGGTGGTGTGAATTATAAAACTCGACGATATGAAATCCGCAGCGATTCACATAAAAATGGATATTCCGTTTTTCAAAATACGGCGTGACAGTTTCCCAGACCGTGACCTGAGGATAGAGCCTTTCTATCCCGCACCAAGCGGCAAAGCCTACGCCATTGCTGTGGATATGCGGCGAAACGAACAGCAGCTCAAGGTCGCCGTGAGTGCCGTCTACCTTTACGACGACACCGCCGACCGCCTTACCGTCAAGCATTATTCGGTACGCTTCACCGCCGTCGATAGATTGCTCTATCGTTTCGCGTGAGATTATCTGCCCGTCCTCCTCGAAGTGATCGTCTCTAAGCCCAAATTCCTCCATTGCGCCGTAATTGAATGCTTCCTGATTGTCCTTGATAAACGACTCTCTGTCGCTTTGTTCAAGGCATTTCAATGTTACGTCTGTTCTGCTTTTCATTTTCATATTCTCTCCTTATCTGGTTGCGTTATTGTCTTTGCGATCATCAGCGCCGCCTCCGTCACGATCACGGCAGCGAAGCAATCCGCAAGAACGTGCTGCTTTACAAAGACCGTTGACAGCATAACTAGCAGCGTGACTATCGGCGTGACTGCTTTGTACCAATCGGGTGCTTTTTTGAGCATACCCGCCGTTCGCATAAGCAGGTAGCTTTCAATGCAGTGTATCGACGGAAAAAGGTTGTCGGCGGCGTCGGCACTGTACACAAGGCGTACCAAACTGCTGAATATATCGCTGCCTGAGATATGCGCTCTGTTCATCGTTGTAGGCAATGCAAGAAAAAGCAGCAGACACATCAGCTTTGCAATTATCTCTGCCGTAAATATCTTTTTGCACGTCTTGACGTCCTCTCTTGCAGAAAGGTAAAAACCGTATATCCATTGACCGTAAGCTATCGGTATGTACACGATAACAAATTCCTTGATGAACGGTATATGCGTATCAAAAAGCGTGGCAAAACGGTAGTGGTAAAGCTGCTCGGAGATAAATCTGCTGCCGTTGTACACAAGCGTATTCACGCAGACTATGGTAAGCAGAGCGATAAATCCGTAGTCGGGGAGAAACACATTTATTTTACGTTTTATCGTTTTCATTTTTTTCCTTCCTCTTTGCGATATATCCTATCAGCGTGATTATACCGCTGACCGTCACGCATATATAAAACGTAAGCCCTCTTGAAAGCATTTCGAGCGAAAATGCCGCTTCGCTGCCTACAACGCCGGAAAAGCCGTCGATCATCAGATAATCGGCAATGCCCATTGCGCCCGGTATCGGCACGAAATTGTAGCCGATCGTGATGAAGCATTGGCGCGAGAACATAGTCAGCGCATACCGACTTTCGCCGCCGAGCGCAAGATACAGCACCATCGGAACGACTGTCTGCGACGCTCTTTGCAGGAAATTCCAGACAAACGCACGAAGCAGAAGCGACTTGTCCTTTGCAAGCATAGCGGCACACGAGGAATAATCCTTTTCGGCACGGTCTATTTTTTCTGTCAGTCTGCTTGATTTAACAGCCGCAGCAATGCGGCGAAGCACGGCAAATACATATTTTCCCTTTACGAGTAGGAGCAAAAATGCTGACGAAAGCAATGTCAGTACAACAGCGCCGCAGACTATGAGCACCCTTGACGGAGCCGAAAAATCGAAAAAAGCCCGGTGATCCGTCACAAGCGCGATCACACCGAGAACGACCGCCGACACAGTGTACATCATCAGGTTGAGCACAAGCACCGCTGCGCTCACGCCTGCCGGAATGCCGTCCTTCACCATAAAATACGCGCTTGCCGGCTGACCGCCCGTTGCCGACGGCGTGATCGCAGAGAAATACACGTCCGATGCGGCGTAGATAAGTCCGCTTGCGCGGTTTCTTCTGTATCCCGCGCTTTTCGCGATCGTCCGCACGGCAACGCCCTCGAACCAGACGTACATAAACGCGCACACGCCTGCCGCTGTAAGCAGCGGGATATCTGCGCCCTTCACCGTTTCGAGAATAACTGACGGCGACACGTTCTCGTTTTGCTTCAAGACCGCCCACACGGTCAGCAGCGCAATGAGCGGCGAGAACACCGCCCAAAAAACTTTTTTCTTCGTGCTCTTGTTCATAGCCCGAATGTCACCTCAAATTTCGTTATGCCGTCAGGCTCGCTCTCCACTGCAACATCTGCGCCGTGATCATCAATTATAGCCTTCGCTATCGCAAGCCCCAGCCCGAAGGAGCCGGAACTGCGGGCTTGATCTGTCTTGTAAAATCTCTCGAAAACGTGTTCAAGCTCGTCGGGAGCTATTCCCTTGCCCGTGTTCGTTACCGTAAGCAGAGCCTTTCCCGACCGTTTTTTAAGGCTTATCTCTATGCTGCCGTGTTCGTCCGAGTGCTTTATCGCGTTGTCGATAAGTATTGCGCCGAGCTGCTTTATCTCGTCCTCGCTGCACTTTATGAATATATCCTCGTCAACGTTGCTTTCGTAGGAAAGCCCCTTTTCAAAGGCTACGCTTTCGTAAGTCAGTATCATTTCCTCTATGCAGTCGGACAGAGAGATGCGCTTTTTGCCGCCACCCTTGCCCTCCTCGATACGGGAGAGCATAAGCAGCTTTTCAACCAGCCTGTTCATACGGTCGGCTTCACGAATTATATTATCGGTGTACTTTTGCAGCGACTGTTCGTCCTTGTGAAGTCTTGACGAGAGCGCCTGAGCGTTTATGCTGATAGCCCCGAGCGGCGTTTTCAGCTCGTGGCTTGCGTCCGATACGAACTGCTTTTCACGCAGCATTGCAAGCGCCGCAGGCTTTGTGACGAATTTCGAGAGCAGGAACGTTATTACCGCCATAAGCGCAAGTCCCAGCAGCACGAGCGCCGCCCGTGTAACAAGACGCATGGGCTTTGTACTGCCCGAACCTGTGTCGGCGGTAACGATGAGCTTTCTTCCGTCGGGAAGATCTCTTACGGTATATATATAGTCGCCCAACTTATAGTCGTCCGCTTCACGGTTAATTATCTCGCCGAGCAGCTCGTCCGAGACAGCGTCGCTGTCGGGCGTGCCGATATACTTTTCGATATGGACGTCTCCCTTCGGAGTAACGACCGCTGCGATCACGGGATCGGAATCGGTAAAGCCGCCCGTTTCGTAAATGTCGGGCGTTTTTCCAATGGTAATGCGGCTGTACTCGCTGTCGGCGACCCAGTCAATAAACGAGAGCGTGTCCTGATCGAACCAATAGCTGTAGTAAAAATGCGTCGCCGTATAGAAAACGGCAAGCACTATCGTCACCAGCAGCGCTGTGACAATCACAAATCTTTTGCGAAGCTCCGATTCCAATATTTTACACCTGACCTTCCGCTTTTTGCAGGCAGTAGCCTACGCCTTTGTTCGTGACGATCACAACGGTATCGCTCACGAATTTCAGCTTCTTTCTCACGAACGAAATATAAACGTCAAGCTGATTATATTCGGTGTTGTCATCGTACCCCCACACCTTTGCAACGAGCATATCGCGTGTCATTATCCTGTCGTGATTTACGATGAGATATTCGAGAAGCTGATACTCCTTTTTTGCAAGCTTTACAGAACGAATGCTGCCGCAGAGCTTCATTGTCGTCTGCTCCAGATACACGTCTGCAAAGCCGCACTTTGCCGACTTCGTTTTCTCCCAGCGCCTGAGATTTGCACGGATACGCGCAAGAAGCTCACCCGCGTCGAACGGCTTTGTGAGGTAATCGTCGGCGCCGCTGTCGAGACCGAAGATCTTATCTTCACGCTGCGAACGAGCCGTCAGCAGTATTACGGGCGTTTGTATGCCCGCGTTACGAGCGGAACGCAGAGCGTCAAGACCGCTTATCTTCGGCAGCATGATGTCGAGCAGCACAAGGTCATACACGCCGCTGAGTATTTCGTCAAGAGCCGTGAAGCCGTCATAACACACGTCTGTTTGATAGCCCTCCTGTTCAAGTACGGCAACGATGCCGTCGGCTATTTCTTTTTCATCTTCGACTACGAGAATTCGCATTGTGAGCACCTCCATTCTACCATTATACACCCGATATTATCTCACCGCAATATTGAATAAACATTGAAAAAACTTTTAAATTCTTCAATGTTCATTCAATGTTGACGTATTATAATCGTTTCAGATCACATAAAGGGGTGCGGTGAAATGAAAAGATCAATAAGACCTATCGGCTTTTACAATTACACGGTGGTGCTCACGTATGCGGGAATGCTGTTCGCTTGTGCGGGCATATTTGCGGCTATAGGAGCTAACGCAAAGCTGTCGGTATTTTTCCTTATGCTTGCTGGTTTCTGCGATATGTTCGACGGTGCGGTAGCCTCGACAAAAAAGAGAAACGACGACGAAAAGCGCTTCGGAATACAGATAGATTCCCTCGCAGACCTTGTAGGCTTCGGCGTTCTTCCGGCTATTTTTGCGTATGTATTTTCGCCCGCAAAGGCGGTCTCGGGCGTTGTTGCTGCTATTTATATACTTGCCGCGCTGATACGCCTTGCGTACTTCAATGTGCTTGAAGAAAACCGCCAACGGAGTGCGCCCGATTCAAAGAAATGCTACATCGGAGTTCCCGTAACAACGATAGCTCTTGTAATGCCAGTCGTTTACATACTCGTATCACACGAGATCATCACCGCCCCGTTTGCGTACACACTTGCGCTGATACCTATGGCGTGCGGCTTCCTTGCGCCGTTTGAGATAGCGAAGCCCCGCATTGCCGGAAAAATAGCAATAATGCTCATCGGCACGGCGGAGGCGGTCGGTCTGTTAATATTTCGCACAATGATCTGACGCTATGCTTAACTTTCTTTACACGACTGCTATCGGTCGGCTAATGCTAAAGCCGCTTGTATCGCCGGCATTCTCAAAGGCGGCAGCAGGCTATTTTTCTTCTTCCTTATCGAAATGGCTCGTATATCGTTACATCGACAAATACGACATAGATATGAGCGAATACAGCGATATGCCGTACCGCTCGTTCAACGACTTTTTCACACGCCAAAAAGAAATAAAACCGGCACAGGATAATGTGTCTGCTCTTACGCCCTGCGACGCTTTTCTGAGCGTATATACGATAAGCGGCACGCTCACTATGAACATCAAGCACAGCGAATACACGATAGCAGACCTGCTCAATGACAAAGAGCTTGCAAGGCGCTTTGAGGGCGGCTTGTGCTGCGTATTCAGATTAGAGCCGCAGCATTATCATCATTATCTCTATCCGATTGACGGCACAATAAAGCTCAGGAAAAGGATAGACGGAGTTCTGCACAGCGTCCGTCCGATATGCTGCGAAGCGTACCCCGTATGGTTTCGCAACAGCCGTGAGTATGTTGTGATAGACAGCCCTCTTTTCGGCAATGTCGTTCAGATGGAGGTCGGCGCACTGCTTGTCGGGAAGATACGCAACGAAAATAACTCCGCCACCGCCGCAAAGGGGAGCGAAAAGGGATACTTTGAATACGGCGGCTCAACGATCATATTGCTGTTCGAGAAAGACGGCATACAGCTTTTGCCCGATTACGATGCGGTCATCGACACAAAAAAAGAAACGCCCGTAAAGGCCGGGCGTATTTTAGGTCAAAGGATAAAAAGGGGAACTCTGCATTATGAACAGTAAAGAAACGACCGTCACAACGCTCATCGTCTTGGCGGCAATAGGCGTGCTTGCGGTTTACTGCATATTCTTTGCGCCGAAACCGACAGATAACAAAGAGGTCACGGAATATGAATACGAAAGTGCCGTCGTATCCGAAAGTCATTCCGAACAGGGCGAGAAAAAAGAGTTCGGCAGCTTAAAGGAGCTTTCGCAAAAGGCGGGCTTTACCGTCAAGCCTCTTACACCGAAGAGTACAGCAGTCACGGCATCTAAATTTATCCTATACGGTAACGGTATCGCGGAAATAAAATACGCCTGCGATACGGGAAATAAGCTGACCTACAGACAGTCGAAAGGCTCCGGCGACAACACGGGCAGCGCACCCGTTTACCACGACTTCAAGAAGCTGCGTACATTGCTGCTAAAGGGCAGCAACGGTAAATATGGTGTCGCAGTCTGGGAAAAGGACGGCTTTACTTACTCGATAACGAGCGACGAGCTGCTCGACGAAGGCGAGCTGGTCAAGCTGACGGGAGAAAATTTCGACAGCGACAAGAAATAGCGTTTTCCATACACATCTTTCTATCATAGATATTGACAGCCGCGCCCTCTATCAAGCATAGTGCCGATAGGGGGCGTGCTGTTATTTGTAGTTTGTAGTCTTTTACATCTACTAACTATAAACCATCACAACGGAGGTGTTATTTCCCTATGGAACAAAGAATAATTACGATCAAAGAAAAAGCAGATCGTATCAGAGCACCGAAACAATGTTCAAGAGGAAACGCTTTGCTCGTCAGTATAGCTGTAGTTTTTGCAGGCGTAATGCTCGGTATCCTTTCTAAGTGGCTCGATAACATTGCGATAGACGACACGATCACTTGGCATAGGATAATCGAAAGACTTGATCTCGGCAATTTCTTCTCGGATATCGCTGTTTGGCTGCTGATCGCATTAGCGATAGCCGCTTTCAGTTATTCCGCGTCTCGTGCGGCGCTCAATGTGTTTTTGTTTTTTACGGGAATGTGCGGTGCATACCATATCTGCACGATCGTTTTCAGCGGATTTAATCCGACATCTTATATGATGATATGGTACGGTCTTACGCTGCTGTCACCGATACTCGCAGTTTTATGCTGGTACGCAAAAGGCACGAGCAAAATATCTGTTGTCTTGGATATAATGATAATGGCCGTATTCTTTCTTGCCTGCTTTTCAATAGGTTGGTTTTACATCTCTGTAAGGGGCATTCTTTATGTGCTTGTGTTTGCCGTCTCGGTCATCGTTCTTTACACAAGCCCGAAGCAAATAATTGCTGCGCTGACAGTTGGTTTTCTGACAGCACTTTTTGTAAGTACGGTTTGGATATATCTATAGCAAATGGAGTGAAGAAACGGGTTAAAGATACAAAAATGATGCAATTTTGTATTATACATAAAATATCAAAAACGATAATGCCCTGATCAATGAAAAAATTGACACAGGGCTTATATTTTTGATCAGTAAGAGTGTTGACAACAGAAAAATACGGCGTTAAATACAGAAAATTGAAATATAAAAACAGGTGCAGGGCATTGCGGCTCTGCACCTTTCTTGTTTTCTGAGCGTCATTCCAAAATCAAAACACCGAGTTCCTCCCAATATGATA
>ONIC01000090.1 GCA_900317815.1 uncultured Eubacteriales bacterium
AAGTTTTTTGATCAAGCTTTTTTTCAAAAAAGCTTGCGGTTTCCAAAGGCAGAGCCTTTGGTCGTCGTCCGCAGACGGCGAAATCCTTTTTCCGTCAGCCTTTTTAGGGGTGAATTTTTAAAACAGTCCGGTGGACTGTTTTGAAAAGAGGGGCATTTTGCGTGAAAATGCCCCTTACTAACGCTCGGCATAAGCTATCCGCGCCGCCCCAAGGCGCTGAGAACAGTTTTCATTTTTAAAAATTGATTTCCGCAAACGACGGGTCGTCTACTTATAATTTTATAATAACGATTTTTTTAATCAGCTCCTTGGATCTCCCGGACACACAATGCGTTGTGTGCGGGAGATTTTATCTAATATTTACATTTGTTATGCCCATACATTAGCAATTACACCAATCTTTCGAAAAAAATATACAATATCGTTTATTTCTATTCTGGCATTATTACAATTGACACAATCACATAAATAGTGTAAAATTACACTATAATATTTCAGAGGTGACGTTATGAACAGGGAAAAATTCATTGAGATCTGTGACGCTAACCTCAAAGCGGTCAGGACGGAATTTTCTTTCAATCAGGAAAAAATGTCGTATATCCTCGGCATTTCCAAGAAAACGCTCGTCGAGATCGAAAAAGGTCGTTCATCGCTCGGTTGGTCGGGAAGTGTAACGTTGTCTTCTATTTTTTCTGAAAGCGGCGTGTTGACGGAGATATTCAATAAAAGCGCGCTCGATATTGTCCGCAGCATAGCTTTCGAAAACAGCGAACCGAACTACCGCAAAGCGAACACAACGCGCGTCTGGTGGCACAAAATATCGGAAAAAGACGGATTTCTCATTGAACAGAATATTGTCTCGCAGCACTATCGGCTCGTTGCGCCCGACAACAGTATTCTTGCATCAAGCTTCGACATTGATGATCTGTCCAAACTGATCAAATAAAGGAGGAATAATATGGACTCTATATTAACACTGGCTTTGATCGTTGTCTTCGTAGTTCTGATATATATGACAGGCAACATGAAAAACGAATTGTTCAACTATAAACAGGAGATAAACTGGCTTCGGGAGCAAAATCGTGAACTGTATAATAAAACTCTCTTTCTGTATAATATTTTGAGGGATATGGGCGCTGTACCCGGGATGAAAGGAAGAGCAACAAAAAAAACCGTTTCGGATAATGAACAGGAAACTTCCGATACATCGCAGGATACTGTACTTAATGAGACTGTAACGCTCGAAAAGGAACAGATCAAATCAGCTCCCGTACAGCCTGAACTCAATGTTCCCGTACAGCAGAATGTCAATATACCCGTACAGAATGTTCCCGTACAGCAGAATGTCAATGCGCCTGTACAGAACGCTCCCGTTCAGCAGAATACATTCAGAGCGGCACAACCTGTTAATACACAGCCGTACATAAACGAAACTGTTCGTCGGGCATCGTCTCCCGTCAAGCAGAAGATCAAAAACAAGCATCTTGAGGAGTGGCTCGGCGCAAGACTTTTCAATATAGCGGCATCTCTGCTCATTTTCATCGGCCTTATTCTTTTCTGTACGCTCAGCACAGATCAGGTATCCAACACCGCAAAAATGATCGCAATGTTCATTGTCAGCGGAGGCTTCATTGCTGCGGGCGCGATAATGTCGAGAAACGACAGATCAATCTTCCCGCTCGGAATGCTTGGAACGGGCTTCGGTACTTTCTTCATCTCGATACTTCTTTCGCATGTTTACTTCCGTTCTCTCGGCGATATCGCCGCTTTCTCTCTTATACTTGTATGGTCTGCATTCGCACTTTTTATGTCGAAGAGACTGAACTCCGTTATGCTCAGCGTAACGGCACACGTCGGCACGGCAGTCTCGATCTGCTTTGCATATTCGCTCGGTTTCACTGCCGAAAAGGTAGTTATTCTGACTATATATCAGATCGCTGCTATCGCAGTAATCATACTCGGCAACATTTTCTGCTGCCGAAAGACGTACCGCTTCGGTCTTATTATGTCACAAGGTCTGCTGCTTTACACGTCGATCGCAATGAGCGTGGCGTTCAGCCGCAAATTCATAATGCCTCAGTCGATCTCCGCACCCGCAGCGTCCGTTATCTATGCGATACAGTTTATTGCGATCTGCTTCGTATCTTATCTCGTATCGCTCTCTGCGGCAGCGCTTGAAAAAGAGAATAAGCGTTACACTCTGCTTGCTTCGATAATTCACAGTGTGAACAAACTGCTCTGGACGGGCGGTATGCTCGCATCTGTCGGATATATCACATACTTTATCTGCAAGCACAGCATCAGAACAGACGCAATACTCCCGACAACAACGGCAATCTGCATTGCAGCCTTTCTTCACGTTATACTTACTCTCATTCTCGAAGAAAAGCTTCAATTCAGCGAGCTTCTTTCTACTGTCTCGCTCTGGTTTATGTCACTAACGATCACATTTTCTCTTATTGCGGGCGCTCACGCTACAGGTCTTCCGTTTGTATTCGTTTACGCGCTCCTGCTCGTCGGTATAATCAGGTTTACAAAATTCAAGAGCATCACCCCGATCTGCGCCGCAGTGCTGCTGATCGAGGGCGTATATATGTGCTTCTACGGCTATTTCAAGGCGGAAAACGTCTGGGTAAGTATCCCGTATATGTTCGGAATGGGAGTTGTACTGCTGCTCCTTTGGTTCATTCAGGACGGCAAGCACAAGGAACACTACTTCAGATATATGAAGATATCCGAATACCTATGGATCAGCGCATCTATCATTCCTATCAATGCGAGCGAATTCAGCGATATCTCTATCCCGCTCATTATAAGCGAATTTGCGCTTATGAATATTATATGCTATATCATCAGATTCGGCTGTGATAACGAACCCGAGATCAAAACCGTTGTAAGAGCGGAATCGCTGCTCACAGTTTACATAGGTATACTGTCACTTGCGTTTGAGTATTCAAGCTCTCTGGGCGACAACAACATCATCAAAGCGGTGCTCGTTGTTATGGTAGGTCTTATAACGGCGGTCTATATGCTCGACTTTACCTTCTCTCATTCGACTTTCATGCAGATCGCTGCTGCACTGACCGTATCCGCTTACTTTACCTGTCTTGCGATCGGATTTCAGGATCACTTCAAAGTGTTTAGCATCTACGCATACACACTTGACAACAAGCCCGCCGTCTTTATATTCACTCTCGCTATCCTTGCGATATACTTTGTAAGAAGAAATCAGAAGCTCATCGACGCTGTATGGGCAGGTATGCTGCTTGATATGGTACTTATGGGATTTTCGGGTTACTCTCAGCTCATTAGCTTTGCATATAAGAGCAAGGTTGACTTAAAGCTCGATCCTATCCCTGCGCTAATCATCACAACAGGATTTCTGCTCGCTCACGCTTCTATACTGCTCGGCGGATCATTCCTGATGGGAAGTATTACAGAGGGCAGTGAGGTCTCTAATAATATTCAGAAAAAGATACAGACCTATATGTCTAAGTTCGTATCGTTTATCTGGATAAACTTCTCCTACCCGTTCATAACATTCCTCGCATTCAAGTATACTAAGCTCGACGACTACAGCGTAATATTCGGAATGGTCGTGCTCACGCTTATAAACACGGCTGTATTTGCGCTTAAATACCAGGGCGAGTTCAACAAGCCATTCAACTGGATGGTAAGGATCGTATCATCTGTAGCCTTCTATTTGTCTCTGTCGTATTTCTCTGTAGGAAAAGATGAAAGTGAAACCACGATCGGATTTATTATCTGCGTGATCCTGATGCTCTCAAGTACAGCTCTCTTCTTTGCAAAATCACGCTATATCCTCAAAAACGATTCCTCTATCATTATGCAGATCTATGTCGGCGTCAACTCAACGATACTTCTCAATGCGATCGTACACGCCACAGCAGACAACTTCAATTTCACCTACATATTTACAACTGTTTCCATGATAACCGCTCTGATGTGCATTATAATCGGCTTTACCGCAAAGGCGAAGGGACTCAGGATCTATGGTCTTGTAGTTGTCATGCTCTGCATCGTAAAGCTTGTGCTTATCGACATCAGCGGCGCAGACTCGCTCGCAAGAGTGATCTCGTTTATAGCAGGAGGTATAATCTGCTTTATTATCAGCGGTATATACAATAAGCTCGAAAAGAAGCTCTCTCGCTCGGAGCAGAAGCCTGTTTTGCAGCCCGCATACGCTGCTGCAAACAGCGCCGAAACGCCTGCAAAGGCGGAAGCTGCTCAGATATCGGACAGCGATGACGCACAGTCCGATGTTTCCGAATCCGACTCTGAGCCTGTCAGTGATTAAAATGTTGCCCTGTTGTAATTTACGGCAGGGCAATAATAAGGAGTAAAAAAATGGCTTTGGCAAACAAGATACTTACTGCCGCAGCGTCCCGTTTTTCTCTCAACATAGTCAAGGGAGAAAACGTCGTTTACGGAGTATATCACAATTACAATATTATAATACAGTCCGGCAATACAACGAATACAAAACTGCCGATCAGTATATCTTTCTTCATAAAAGGAGAACACCCAAACAATTATATAAGCGGACTTTTGAATATTCCTGTAGAGTATGCTTTTTCAACAGGCGAGTACCTTTGCAGGTTCAACATCTCGTCAAAAGGAAACGTAGATAATTGTATAGAGAGGATCCAAACCTTACTCGACACAGCAACTATGGTATTCATGCAGTCGGGATATGTTCCCTGTGACAGCAGCGGAAACGAAGGTGATCCTGTATTTTGCCGCTTGAAAGGAAATCATGTCGTACTCACGGAGGAAAACTATCAGAAGATCGCTCTCCAGCTTTCATCGGATAAATCAGCGGACGCCGAAAAGAAAGAAAATGTCCCGATGGGGATTCTCGGAGCTTTATTAGGCAGTCTTGCGGCATCTCTGCTCGTTTTCCTGTGTCTCAGGATAGGTGTTATCTCAAGCGGAGCTTGTCTGCTTCTGGGCGCAGGCATTGTCGGCGGATATAAATACAAAGGATATAAGCTTTCCCCGCTCAGCGCTCTGTTTTGCCTGATCTTCTCAAGCGGGCTTTCATATCTTCTTGTAAGGATAGATACCGCCTTGGAAATAACAAGCGTTACCGAGCTTGATTTTGCGACATCATTTAAATATTTAAATGAAATACTTAAAATTGCAGATGCAGCGAAAGAATTTTATCAAGACCTCACGCTGTCTATGATACTATGCATTCTCGGTTCGGTGATAACAATAGCAGGTGTTTTCAGCCTTCAGAAACAAAAATTCGAGATTATCAGATACGATCATTGATAAAAACTCCTTTCACTGAAGAAACAGCGGAATTGCCTGCGCCTGCTTGGGCGTGGTAAGTGTATAATTTTAGCGGGAAACCGCTCTTGTGGGGGAGAAGTATCGATCTGCAATACCTGACAGCGGAATTGCCTGCGCACGCTTGGGCGTAGTAAGTGTATAATTTTAGTGGGAAGCCGCTCTTGCGGGGGAGAAGTATCGATCTGCAATACCTGACATCGGAATTGCCTGCGCCCGCATGGGCGTAAGTGTAAAATTTAAGTAGGCAACCCGCACAGGGAAAAGCAAGACTTGAAACGAACTGTCATGGCGTATATGTCGGCGTATATCAAAGCGGTAAGTCCGCGGCATTAAGGCAACGCATATAATAACCTGAGTTCGCGTATAAGTCAGCGGGCACTGTCCGCCTTGGGCGCCTGCTATTGAAATAAGGCAAAAATAGTGTTATAATAAACATACTGAAAATCCTACCGGGGAGGTCGATATTATGGGCAAGGCTGAGCTTGCAAAAGATGTGAAAAAAGATAAGATCCCGATACCCGATTATACCAAAGGGGAAGAGATCTTTAATATGGTTACGCATATTGTCGGAGGCGCTATGGGAATAGCGGTGGCGGTGCTCTGTATCGTCTTTGCGGCAAAGAAGGGCAACCCTTACAGCGTTGTCAGCGCCGCTATCTTCGGTTCAATGATGATCGTTCTTTACAGTATGTCAAGCATATACCACGGATTGTCACCGAAGCTCAAGGCTAAAAAAGTATTTCGTGTCCTCGATCACTGTACGATATTCTTTCTTATAGCGGGAACGTATACGCCTATCGCACTTTGTACGCTCAGAGAGTATAACACGGCTCTCGGCTGGACTTATTTCGGCATCGTATGGGGTCTTGCAGTGCTCGGAGTCACGCTGACCGCCGTCAATCTTGAGAAATACAAGGTACTCGGAATGATCTTCTATATAACGCTCGGCTGGTGTATTCTGCCCGTACTTCCGAAGCTGCTTACGCTGATGGGGAAGGGCGGCGTTATTTTTCTCTTTCTCGGCGGCGTCAGCTACACCGTAGGCGCTGTGCTTTACGGAGTCGGGAAGAAGAAACGCTATATGCATTCAGTTTTCCATATTTTTATAGTCATAGGAAGCCTGCTGCATTTCTTTTGCATACTGTTTTATGTGCTTTAAGGAGGATAGTATTCTATGAAAAAATTAGGCTTGGTCGGCGGCATGGGACCTGAGTCGACTATCCCGTATTATCATGATATCGTTTATGGAGTTCAGAAAAAACTGGGCAGATCTTGCTTTCCCGAATTGTCAATCGAAAGCGTGAATGTTTTTTATGTTTTGAAGCTGTGCGACGAAAAAAAGTACGATGTGTTAACGGAATATCTGCTCAATGCGATAAATAATTTAGCAAAAAGCGGCGCTGATTTTGCGGCGCTTTCTGCCAATACGCCGCACATTATTTTCGACAGATTACAGGAAAGATCGCCTATCCCTCTTATCAGCATCGTAGAAACAGCCGCCATTGAAGCAAAACGCAGAGGCTTAAAAAAGATCGGATTATTTGGAACAGTTTTTACCATGACCGGGGATTTCTTTAAAGATTCCTTTTTAAAAAACGGCATACAGATCGTCGTTCCGTCCGACAGCGATATGCAGCTTATCAATGATAAAATATCGACCGAGCTTGAACTGGGGATCGTAAAGAAAGAAACACTGTCGTTATTTCAGGATATCATTTCCAAAATGAAGGCGGAACAAGATATAGAAGCGATTGTATTAGGCTGCACAGAGCTTCCGCTTCTGCTTAATGACGATGTAAGCCCCGTACCATGCCTTGATACTATGAAGATCCATATTGATTCTATCGTAAATCAAATTTTAGAATAATAAAAAATGCCCCGAAGCAGCGTTTCATCGTTCGCTTCGGGGCTGTTTTTTTATTTATTCTTCGTCGGACGTATCTTCCGAAATTGTTTCGCCTTTTTCCTCAGCTTCTTCGGTGTTCTCCGAAAGCTCAGGCTCGTCCTTATCTTCCTTTGCCGACCGTGCAATAGTCACAACCTTTGCGCCCTCGGCAAGCTTCATTACAGTAACGCCCTTGCTGGGTCTTGCGCATACTCTGATAGTATCCGCAGCGATCCTGATGATAGTGCCGTTGTCTGCGATCAGAATGATATCGTCGTCAAGATCTACTACCTTTATAGCGGCAACATTGCCGTACTTATCTGTATGATAGTTAAGCAGACCCTTACCGCCTCTGTTCTGTATGCGGTAGTCATCTATCGGACTGAGTCTGCCGTAGCCTGTCTCTGAAACAGTCAGCACATAGCCGCCCTCTCTGAGCCTTGCCATACCGATAACAGTGTCGCCTTCCTTGAGCTTCATAACGTGAACGCCGCGCGCAGTTCTTCCCATAGCTCGGATATCCTGCTCGTTGAAGCGGATCGCAAAGCCAAAATGAGTTGCAACGATCAGCTCATTATTTCCGTTTGTCAGGCGCACCCATGACAGCTCGTCGCCTTCGTCAAGATCAAGCGCGATAAGACCGCCCTTGCGGATACTTCTGAACAGACTCAGCTCAACACGCTTTATAAAGCCGTTTTTCGTTACGAATACAAGGAACTTGCCGTCCTCTGGTTCGTTTCTCGGCACCTTTATCATAGCGCTGACGCGCTCGCCTTCTTCAAGCGGGATCACGGAATTGATCTTCTCGCCCTTGCTTGTACGGCTTCCCTCGTGGATCTCGTAACACTTGATCCTGTAAGCCTTGCCGCGTGTCGTGAAGAACATAACGTAATCATGGCTGTTTATTACAAACATATCGACTGCGCCGTCATCCTCGCTCTTTGCAACGCCCGCTATGCCTCTGCCGCCTCTGCGCTGGAGCTTGTACGTATCGGAATTAAGTCGCTTGATATAGCCCTGATCCGTAAGAGTAAGAACGCACTCCTCACGAGGTATAAGGTCTTCTACATCGACCTCGCCGCTGACGCTCATGATCTCTGTTCTGCGCTCATCGCCGTATTTATTTCTGATCTCTGTGACCTCTTCTTTAACGATAGCAAGCTTTCTGGTCTCGCTTCCGAGAATGTCGATAAGATCGGCTATCTTGGCGTTGAGTGCCGATATCTCGTCCTCTATCTTTGTCTGCTCAAGATTTGTAAGCTGAGCGAGACGCATATTAACGATCGCCTGAGCCTGAACATCATCGAGTCCGAAGCGTTCCATAAGAGCTGCCTTAGCCGAAGCGGGATCCTTGCTCGAACGAATAAGTGCAACTACCTCGTCTATATTGTCGATAGCGATCTTCAAGCCCTCTAAAATATGGAGCCTGTCCTGAGCTTTTTTAAGCTCGAAGCGCGAACGCCTTGTGATGATCTCTACCTGGAAATTGATATACTGCTTGAGGATATCCTTGAGCTTGAGCACCTTCGGCTCGCCGTTGACGATAGCAAGCATTATCGCACCGAATGTGACCTGCATCTGAGTATATGTAAAAAGCTGATTGAGTACAAGCTGAGCGTTGAACTCGCGCTTAACATCTATCTCAATATGCATACCGTTTCTGTCAGAGTGATCCTCGACATTGGAAATGCCCTCTATCTTCTTGTCACGAACGTACTCTGCTATAGTTTCGATCAGCTTTGCCTTGTTTACCTGATAGGGAAGCTCGGAAACAATGATCTTCGATCTGCCGCTCTTCTCTTCAACTATTTCAGTTCTCGCTCTGACCGTGATTTTGCCGCGGCCTGTAGCGTAAGTAGATCTGATCCCCGCTCTGCCCATGATAAGACCGCCTGTCGGGAAATCGGGTCCCTTGATATATTCCATGATCTCGTTGAGCCCCGAGTTCGGGTTTTCGTCATTGAGAATATCGGGATTATCTATCAGAAAACAGATTGCATCGACTGTCTCGCTCAAATTATGAGGTGGAATATTCGTTGCCATACCTACTGCGATACCTGTACTGCCGTTTACAAGCAGGTTGGGAAAGCGCGTTGGGAGAACGGTAGGCTCTTTTCTCGTGTCATCGTAGTTAGGCGCAAAATCGACAGTATCCTTGTCAATATCGCGGAGCATCTCAACGGAGATCTTGCTCATTCTCGATTCGGTGTAACGGTAAGCAGCAGGCGGGTCGCCGTCAACGCTGCCGAAGTTTCCGTGACCGTCTACGAGCGGATAGCGCATACTAAAATCCTGCGCAAGACGAACGAGAGCGTCGTATACCGATGCGTCTCCGTGAGGGTGATATTTACCGAGCACGTCACCGACAGTGGTAGCGCACTTTTTATAGGGCGAAGTCGGGAGAATATTGTTCTCGTACTTCGCATACAAAATTCTTCTGTGAACGGGCTTCAGGCCGTCTCTGACGTCAGGAAGCGCACGGCTCACGATAACGGACATTGAGTAATCAAGGAAAGACTTTCGCATTTCCTTATCCAAGTCCACTTCTATTATACGGGATTCGGGAAGTCCCTGATTTAATTCATTATCCATTTTAGCCTCTTCTTCCGATTATACGTCAAGATTCTGTACGTATCTTGCGTTCTCTTCGATAAACTGCCTTCTCGGCTCGACCTTTTCTCCCATGAGTATGGAGAATGTCTCGTCCGCAATCATAGCGTCTTCAACGTTTACTCTGAGCATTATCCTGCGCTCGGGATCCATAGTAGTTTCCCAGAGCTGCTCGGGATCCATCTCGCCGAGACCTTTGTAGCGCTGAATATCGGTCTTGCAGTCAAGCTGCTTGATGATCCTGTCACGCTGCTCGTCGGAATATGCGTAGTAGTGCTCCTTCTTGCCCTTCGTGATACGATAAAGCGGAGGCTGAGCAATATAAACATGCCCCTGCTCAACGAGCGGCTGCATATAACGATAGAAGAACGTCAGAAGCAGTGTTCTGATGTGCGATCCATCGACATCGGCATCGGCCATGATGATGACCTTGCCGTATCTGAGCTTGCTTATGTCAAACTCCTTGCCGACTCCGCAGCCGAGCGCCGTAATTACGGGAGTAAGCTTGTCGTTGCCTATGATCTTATCCTCGCGCACCTTCTCAACATTGAGCATCTTTCCCCAAAGCGGCAGAATAGCCTGGTACTTTCTGTCTCTGCCGTTTTTAGCGGAGCCGCCCGCGGAATCTCCCTCGACGATGTAGACCTCTGTCTCGTCGGGATTTCTCGACTGACAGTCTGCAAGCTTTCCGGGAAGAGACGCATTCTCCAGCGGAGACTTGCGCCTTACAAGCTCTCTTGCGTGACGAGCCTTTTCACGGGCTAAAGCTGCCTGACAAGCCTTGTCAAGTATAGCCCTTGTCACATCGGGATGAGCGTCAAAGTATTCTCGTAATTTCTCGTTTATCAGGTTCTGCACCATTGTGCGGACTTCCGTATTTCCGAGCTTCGCCTTGGTCTGTCCCTCAAACTGAGCCTCAGTGATCTTTACTGATATGACTGCCGTCATACCTTCCCTGAAATCCTCTCCGAGAAGATTTTTGTCTGAATCCTTCAGGAATTTCAGCTTGCGCGCATACTCGTTCATAACGGTAGTGATAGCTCTCTTGAAGCCTTCCTCGTGAGTACCGCCGTCTGTCGTATGGATATTGTTCGCAAACGAAAGGATAAGCTCGTTGTATTTATCATTGTACTGGAAAGCAACCTCTGCAGAAGCAGTACCCTGCTCATTTTCCGTTGCAAAATGAATAACATCGGGATGTATAACGTCAAGCGAACGCTTCTTGTGGATATACTCTACAAAGCTCGAGATACCGCCCTCATAAAGAAAATTCTTCTTATGGATATTCTCGGGATCGCGCTCGTCACGAAGTTCGATGTGTATTCCTGCGTTCAAAAACGCCTGCTCTCTGAGTCTCGTCTCCAGAACAGTGAAGTCATAGACATCTGTCTCACGGAATATCTCGGGATCGGCCTTGAAGGTGACCTCTGTGCCGCGCTTTTCAGTCTCTCCGATAACTTCAAGATCTGTAACGGCATTTCCGCGCTCATACTTTTGGAAGTATATCTTCTCGCCGTCACATACTTTGACTTCGAGCCACTCTGACAGTGCGTTTACTACAGACGCGCCAACGCCGTGAAGACCTCCCGATACCTTATATCCGCCGCCGCCGAATTTACCGCCCGCATGAAGCACCGTAAATACCACAGTCACGGCAGGCTTACCCATTTTCTGATTTATCCCGACAGGGATACCTCGTCCGTTATCCGTTACCTTGATGATATTTCCCGGCAGGATCACAACGTCGATCTTATCGCAGTAGCCTGCAAGCGCCTCATCGATAGAGTTGTCTACGATCTCATATACGAGGTGATGAAGGCCGCGCGGACCCGTCGAGCCTATGTACATACCAGGTCTTTTTCTTACCGCCTCAAGCCCCTCGAGGACCTGTATCTGTTCGGCTGTATACTCCTGTTCAACCTTTACATTCTCCGAACTTTCCACCATTTTATCCCTCTTTCATTTTTTGTATTACAATATTATGTAATAAGTTTATAACCCCGGTATTAAGGGAATTAAAACTGAATGTACTTTTGCATTATTCGTCAAAAGAAGTCCCCTTCAACGGCTCTTCATCAAATTCGACCTCTTTATACTTGGTTTTCTTCTTCCTGTGCCTGTTTTTCTTGAGCTTAGGCTCGGGCTCTCGCTGACCGTCAATCTCTGAAAGTTTCAAATGGAACGGCATCAGCGCTATATATATGATTATTGCCGTTATCGTTACTACGAGATTTGGCAGTATCGTCTTTCCGGCAGCGTTGAAAAAAATCGCACTGTTGAGCGCTATCAGCGCCAAAGCAAATATGACCGCCCATTTTGCGCAGGCCGCCTTATACTTTATGGCCGAAAACTTCCTGCAGCGTCTGCATTCAAAGCGTCCGCTTTTTGTATTTATGGCATTGACCGACGCTTTGTAGTCAAGCATTTTTCCGCAGTACGGACATTGTGTCAGCCTCATTATCTTTAACCCTTCGAGATCAGTTGTCGCCGAAATTATTCTTGCTCTGCTGCTTTCTCTTTTTCTTCTTCTGAGAAACGCTGGAACGGACGCTGCTTGTATCACTGAGGCTGATGCCCTCTCTGCGTTTGCTGTCCTCATTCAATTCCTGCTGACTTTTGCGAGCCTTTTTCATCTGCTCACGCCTGATCTGCTCGGCGCTCTCCGCGCCCTTCTCTCTTTTATTCTGCTCGCTGCGGTTCTTTTCGGCCTGAGCCTTTTTGCGCTGCTGTTCTCCGCGTTTTTTTGCGGCTTCCTTTTCACGCTTTTCGTCGTCCGCTTTCTGAGCGATGATCCTTACCTTATCCTGCTGAGTCAGGCGGTGATCTTCGCCTGCAAGCTCATCCTTCACCATATCGAATACGGCCTTTTCGGATTCCTCAAGGCTCTCCTTCTTCACCGCATCGAAGATCTTTGTATCTGAATCATGCCGGGCATCCGAGCTGTTATCGCTCGTCTCCTCTGTGTTTTTCTTTACGGCTCTTGAAGTCGTCTCGCGGCGGCTGCTTTTTTTGTCGTCGCTCTTTGACTTCGAATTTTTTTCTTTTTCCTTAGCCTTGCGTCTTGCCTCTTTTTCAGCTATCCTGCGTTCGCGTTCCTCAAGCTCGTAAGCCTCCTGACGCTCCTGCTCCGTAGCAGCAATGAGCTTGCTCTTGAGTGACGCAAAGAAGCCTTTTTCTTCCTTCGGCTTTTGGGACGTCTCTTCTTCTCTTGCTCTGCGCTCGGCTTCTTCCTGATCTCTGCGAGCTTTTGCCTCTTCAGATGATTTTCTGCGGCGCTCATTTTCTGCCGCTTCCTCGGCAGCTGCCTTGGCTGCGTTCGGGAACTTACGCTCGTAGCGGGAAAGCTTCGGCTCGTCGTCTTCTTTCTCGACAGCCTCTAACTCTTCCTCCTCGTCATCGTCATCGTCTTCATTTTCGTCTTCGGATTCTTCCTCGTCATACTCCTCGGAATCTTCCTCGAAATCTATATCTTCCTCTTCGTCATCATCTTCATCGGACTCTTCGTCGTATTCTTCATCTGCAGTATCTTCGGCAATATCTTCGGAATATCCCTTTGTAGCATACTTATCGCTGAGTATCTCGTCCTCAAATGAAGTTTCCTCATCATCCGTATAATCTACAACGAAGCTTGCGTCTTCTTCTGTTTCTTCTTTCTGATCGGGTATATACTCAACAGCTCCCTCAACAGCTTCCTGCTCCTCTTCGGTTTCCTCTTCGGTTTCCTCTTCGCTGTTTACTTCAAACTGTTCTATATCCGTATCTTCATCGCTCTTATCAAGAGTCAGCGCAGGCTTTTTATCCTCGTCATTATCCTCTTTTTCTTCCTCTTCAAGAGTGAACGAAGACTCGATCTCCCCGGGCTGTTCCTCTTTGAACGCATTTTCGCTGACAGCTGCTTCTTCCGACTCGACAGTCTGAGCTTTAAAGGACTCGTCATCTGTAGTTGCGTTATGATCACCGAAGCTCATCATCTCGCTGATATCCTTCTCGATCTGCTCTTCCGCGATCTGAAGGTCGCTTACGTACTCTTCGTCCTCTGTCTCGTCTGCGTCATCATTGTCTTCTTTTTCCGAAACCGTCTCGGGAGACGCTATATCCTCATCGGAGAATGTCTCGTCCTCAGTCTCATCTGATGTCACGGGAGCTTCGGGGATTATATCTACATGGATGGTGCTGCCCTCCGGAGCGTATATAAACATATCCTTTAGAGGATCGTCATTTTCTTTTGTCTCGACGACTTCCTCTTTTATCTCCTCTGCAGCAGGCTCCGGATCATTCGTCTTTCCGAATTTCATCTCGTCCTCGGCTGTCGGAGCAGAATCAAAGAAGTTAAGGATCTCCTCGTCCTCTTCTTCATCTTCTGTCTTCTGAGGCTCTTCGGGGATCTCTGCCGTGAACACGTCAATATGTATAGTATCAAGCAGTGACGGGAAGTATACAAAGTTCACGTCCGTCGTTTTTGTCATTTTATGATAAACAGGCTCGGGCTTTTTGATCTCGGGAACTGCTGCGATCTCCGGCTCTTCCTCGAAATTGTCTTCGTCAAACTTGAAAGACTGCTCCTCTTCTTCGAATGCCGAGCTTGAATAAACGTCTTCGATCTCCTTTTTCGGTTCGTAAGACGAATATGCATCATCACTGAAATCATCATAGCTCTGTTCGGACTCGTCGTAATTATTCATCACGCTCCATGACTGACTGCTGTCACCGAGATCCTCGTTATCGTCATAGCTGCTGTCGCTGCCCGTTTTAGCTGCGCCTTCTTCCTCGTCGTCATCCACGATGACGTAGGTCTTGATGAACTTATTGAATTTGTCCTTGAATGAACTTCCCTGTTTTGCCATATTATCAAGCTCCCTTTGGCTGCCTGTTTCTTTTTCTTTTCTTTTGTTATTTTTATTCTTATTATCACTCGATCTGTCTGCGACATTCTCGGGCTTCTGCTGCTTTGTGCGTTTTTTCTTCTTTGGTGCGACCGGTATCCGAGCAGCTTCTCTGCTGATCGGAGTGAGGTAGTAATACATCGGAGTCAGCAGATAGAAGACCACGAAAGGTATTATCACGATAAGGCTTGCGAGTAAAAAGTTCTTTATTATATTCAGCTTGAACAGCAGAAACGCAGCGCCGATCGCCGCCGCGAGTATTATCGCCGTAGGAATATATATTTTCTTATCGAATGATATATTTGCGTTTCTGTTGCAGTTGCGGCATGTATGCTCTCCGCTGCTCAGCTCGGACAGCGCTTCAAAATATGTGACTCTGCCTGAGCAATAAGGACACTTTCTGATGTTCTTACCCATAATGTTTTCCCTTTCGGATAATCATATAGAGGAATATCGTTTAAGTAATGTCTGAGACGATAGCTGGCTGATATAAACCGTTACCTTGCCGTCCTCGAACGCTGCAACGAATGATCTCGGCAGCTCATACGACACCGTAACGACCCTGCCCTCACGTTCTGCAAGTGCAAGGTAACCCCTTGTATTTTTTGATACGGTAGATGTATCAAGATCGAATATGCCTATAATTGACTCTTTAAGCACAACAACATCTGCTCCGATATGAAGATACATAACTTTTCTCCGTTTTTATGGTAAAAAATCGATCGGGGTACGCTGTTTTCGCTCAAATCGCCTCATATCGAGCGAAACGCTCTCCCTATATAAAACTTCATCTTATATTATATCATATTTTAAGGCCCTTGTGGGCTTCAAAACAAAATTTTAAAAAAATATTAATAATTGCGGACGAGTAAACTCAACAAGTCATTCAAGCGTTATTTTTCTGAGTTCTTCCGCTTTTCTGCCGCATACAAAGACCGAGTCCGGTAAGACATACACTATCATATTTCAGACTCCTTCGCACGACCGCATTTGATCTCAAACAGCTTGCCGCTCTTTAGTCTCTCTACAGACGCAGCCTCACAGCATGTTATGAAAACCTGTCGGTCACCGATCTTATTGAGCAGAAATTCCTGACGAGCAGAGTCAAGCTCGCTGAGAACGTCATCGAGCAGGACGATCGGCTCTTCCGATGCAGATATCTTGATAAGCTCCTCCTCGGCAATTTTCATCGAGAGCACGCAGCTTCGCTGCTGCCCCTGAGAGCCGAAATTGCGGACGCTTCCGCCGTTTATCCTGATATCGAGATCATCTCTGTGCGGGCCTAAAGAAGTAAATCCCGAAGCTATATCCTCGCGGCGATTATCCGTAAGATATTTCAGCATATATTCGCGGGCATCTTCAAGAGAGCTGCAGTGTTCCTCGGGAACTCCGCTCGAATAGATTATATCGAGCTTCTCTCTGCCTTCGGAAATACCATTGTGATATATCTGTGCGCACTCATTGAGACGAGCCGTATACTTTTTTCGTATTCTGATAATAGACGAACCGAGTGCGGCTATCCTATAATCCCATGCATCGAGAGTATCTTCAAGTCCGGGGTGGCGGGGGATATCCTTCAGCAGCGCATTACGGTTCTGAAGTGTCTTATTGTATTCAAGAAGTGTGCCGCGAAATCCCGGCTTTATCTGGCAGACAGCTCCGTCGATAAAGCTCCTTCGCTCAGCGGGACTCCCTTTTACAAGCGTCAGATGCTCCGGCGAAAACACAACGGCACAAAGCTTACCGAGCAGTCCCGATGTTCCCGACTGCTTGATACCATTTAAAAAAGCTTCCTTTTTTCCCTTTGCGTAAACGATCTCTGCCGTCTGCTCTCTGCCCTCCGAGAAAAAGGTCGCGCCAATCCTTGCAAATTCTCTGCCGAAGCCAATAAGCTCGCTGTCCTTTGAGCCGCGGAAGCTCCTGTTGCCGCTCAGCAGCCAGATCGCTTCGACAAGATTTGTCTTTCCCTGAGCATTCGTGCCGTATAATACATTTACGCCGGCACACGGTTCAAGCTCGCCGTCCTCAAGATTGCGAAATCCCTCAAAGCGAAGTGAGGTTATATTCATTTTTGCAGCACCTCAATGAGTATGCCGTTGCACTCGGCATTGTCACCGGGACGCATTTTCTTTCCGCGCATCGTGCAGACTTCTCCGTTTACCTTTACTCCGCCGTTCTGAACAAGCATCTTAGCCTGACCTCCCGTGCCGAATCCCGCCATTTTAAGAAGACTGTCAAGCTTGATGAACTCTGTATCAATATATATTTTCTCGCTTTTCAAGTATATTCACCCTTAACTATATTCTCATCGGTACTACAAGGATAAGGAAGCTGTCGCCGTCTACGGGAAGGATCTTCAAAGGACGGTTCGGACCGTTGAATTCGAAAACGAGCTTATCAGCATTTACGTTCTTTACAGCGTCAAGCATATATCTGTTGTTGAAGCCTATCTCCAGTTCCTCACCCTCAAAAGGCGTCTCGATAGAATCGTTCGCTTTGCCGACAGCCGTAGTGCAGAACATCTTAATGCCTTCGTCCGCCACAACAAAATGAACAGGCTGCTGCATCTTATCACTTGTCAGCAGGGACATTCTCTCAACCGAAGATATGATCTTGCGGGTTTCTATAGTAAGAGAAGTGGCGCTGCCCTTCGGGATCGTATCCTTGTAGCTTACATACTTGCCCTCGATAAGTCTGGAGAGCACCGAATAGCCTTCTATCTTAAAAACTGCATGCTTCTTGCCGACAACCACCGTCACGACGCTGTCATCTGCGCAGTTTATTTTGAGAAGCTCGCCCAGCGTCTTTTTAGGAAGTATAAATTCAAATTTTTCCTCGGTCTCTACCTTTTCGCGTCTTACTGACATTCTGAAGCCGTCTATAGAAACAAGGTTAAGATAACCTCCGTCTATATCAAACAGCGCCCCCATAAGAGCAGGCTTGGCAGGATTGTCACCGATAGCGTAAAATGTATCTCTTATCATACTTTTAAGAGTTCCTGCCTCAAGTTCAAAAGTCTGAAGGGTTGTGAAGCTCGGAAGTTCGGGATACTCATACGATGAGATGCCTATAATCTGATAAATAGCTTCTCCGGATGTAATATATGTAAGGAGCTTGTCATCGGTCTCGACTGTAATAGTCTCATCAGGCATGAGCTTTACCATATCCGCAAAGAAACGCGCGCCGAGCACTATATCTCCCTCTTCAACGATCACAGCGGGGATCTCGGTCGTGATGCCGAGGTCAAGATCGTATCCGCACAACACAGCGCTCGAATCCTTTGCTTTTATAAGAATACCCTCCAGAGCGTGATTTGAGCTCTTGGTAGAGACAGCCCGCTGCACAGTGGTTACTGCCGCAACAAGATCTGTTTTATTAAAAACTGCTTTCATAATAGATCATGGATCCTTTCTGTTAAGAAAAACTTATGGTTGATAAACGAAACTTTCACGAATAAGTTTTGCTTATCAAAGTGTTCGATGCTTGCCCGAGGTGAGAAGAGCTTCGCTTCCGGCAAACAAATGTATATCTCTAATTAAAAAAGAACATAATAATATAATATATATTTAGTAGTAGTAGTAGGGAGCAAGGAAAAGTTGAAAACAAGTGAAAAACCGCTCCTGATTTAGCCAAAAAGGCTGTTTGATTCTTCCACTTGTTTTCACTGTTCTCAACACTGTGTTTCACTTTGATGTTAGTATTGTTTATAACACTATGTTTAATGTTAATGAAAAGCGGAAAAATAAAACTTTGAAAAATTCGTAAAAATCGAACGATATATGAACAGTGTATGAATGAATTTTTCGGCTGTAAAATGGTAATAAGCGTAACGAAGTCATAAATATTACGATCTGTAATATTTATGACATTATTGAAGTATTGTCGCGGGCTTTTCCTTTATATATACCAATCAGGCGGCATATAATAACTATCACACGCCGCGAAAGCGATATGCTGTACCTTATCGGTACTGTCTGCGGGCGCTTGCCCGTAAATAGTGTGTCGTACCGCTGTAAATCTCAGATGCGGAGTTGGGTCTCGCTAAAAAAAGTGTGCCATCGGAATTGCCTGCGGGCGCTTGCCCGCCAAAAAAAGTGAGAAGTTTGAAGAATTATCAAATGCGGCGATATGTTGCGTTAAATATAGAGTAACATCGGTACACGCCTGCGGGCGCTTGCCCGTAAATAGTGTGTCGTACCTCTGTAAATCTCAGATGCGGAGTTGGGTCTCGCTAAAAAAAGTGTGCCATCGGAATTGCCGGTGGGCGTTTGCCCGTAAAAAAGTGAGAAGTTTGAAGAATTATCAAATGCGGCGATATGTTACATTAAATATAGAGTAACATCGGAATTGCCTGCGGGCGCTCGCCCGTAAAAAAGTGAGAAGTTTGAAGGATTATCAAATGCGGCGATATGTTGCGTTAAATATAGAGTAACATCGGTACACGCCGGTGGGCGCTTGCCCACTACATATCCTGGATGTTTTTGATTATATCTTCAACGGTTTCTTTAAGACGAATGTCTTTTTCGAGCTTCTTTTCCATGAGCTGCATTGTGTAGACGATCGTTGAATAGTGCCTGCCGCCGAATTCATTTCCGATAGCTACCATGGAAAGCCCGGTGATCTGACGAACTATGTAAATAGCTACGTGGCGCGCGTTGCTGAGCTTTGCACGTCTGTTATTGGGAGAACGGATATCTTCAGGGTTTACACCGTATGTGCGGGCTACTTCCTCTATGATCTTCTCTACCGTCACAGGTACGGGAACATCGTTTGTCTGTACGTCTGCAATGACTTCCTGAGCGGCCATTATAGTCGGCTTCTCGCCTGTGAGCAGGCACTTTGCTCTGATTCTCTTTACTACACCTTCAAGCTGGCGCACGTTTGTCTTAAGTTTGTTTGCTATGTATTCGCAGATGTCGTCGGGGATCTCAAAATCAAGAGAATCAGCCTTGCTCTTGAGGATAGCGATCCTTGTCTCTACATCGGGCGGCTGGATATCAGCGATAAGTCCCCATTCAAAACGTGTTCTCAGACGGTCTTCGAGAGTTTTGATCTCCTTCGGGGGACGATCCGATGTAAGTACTATCTGCTTTTTCGCCTCGTATAGTGCATTGAAAGTGTGGAAGAACTCCTCCTGAGTAGATTCTTTACCGCCTATAAACTGTACGTCGTCTACGAGAAGTACGTCTGCATTTCTGTATTTCTGGCGAAATTCTGTCTGAGTTACATTTCTTAAAGATTCTACGATCTGATTTGTGAATTCATCGCCCTTTACATATACTATCTTTTTTTCGGGGTCGTTACTGAGCACCTCATTTTTTATAGCGTGGAGCAAATGAGTTTTTCCGAGTCCCGAGTTTCCGTAGATGAACAGCGGGTTGTACGCCCCGCCCGGCTTCTGAGCTACTGCGATAGATGCAGCGTGAGCAAATTTGTTTGACGAGCCTACAATATAGTTGTCAAATGTGAGTTTTGTGTCGTCATCGTCGGACTTGTCCTGTTCGTCGGCTTTTGTTTCGGGAAGCTCGATCTCTTCCGGAATAACGAGCTTTATCTCGAATTTCTGACCGAATATCTCAGCAAATCCGTCACATATCAGTGAAAGATAGCAGCGCGTTACGGTCTCTCTGTGGAACGCATTTGGTACGAGCAGCTTGATCTGGCTTCCCTCAAAGTCGATATCCTGCGGCTCGATACGGCTGATCCATGTCTGGAATGCCACCTTCGTTATCCTCTGGCTGCAATAATCGCACACCAGGGGCCACGTTTCGTTAAATGAATCCATATAATTCTATAACCCCCAATACAATTCTGAATGCGGATACAAAACAAGACATAAATCCGCACTATAACAATCGTATTAATTATATCATAATGCGGTTTTTATTTCAATAATGAATTGTTAGGAAAATGTGGAAAACTTAACACAAAATTAGTAAAATATCGAAAAAAGGCGAATTTAAAGCGGAAAATCGTAATGTTAAAAATGTTGATTCGAGGCGTGTTGAAAGGTGTAACAAACTTATTTTAGCTGATGTCGGAAAGCTGAGAAAACATTTTGTTCAGTTTAACGAAAATATACTATGTCACATAATTCAATGAGCGGATATCACTGTGCGCAAAAATCGCCGACTGCGTTATTAAGGAGCCGCTGAATAAATCACATCCTGCGGACTTTTCGGGTGATTTGCCTTAAGTGCAATATGGGCGCTCGACTTGATCGGTGTCTTCTTAAATATACGGGAAGACTTCCGCATATTTGCTAAAAACGGCGTTCCCTAAACCGTGTTTCGGGCAAATTTGAAAAAACTTGAATATAAACGCTGTTTTTTCTATTGACATATCGCCTGCGTTTAAGGTATAATGTTAAATTGCAAGGTTATATACCCGAAAGGAGGGGTTAGTTATGCTGAGAACATATCAGCCTAAGAAGCTTCACAGAAAAAAGGAGCACGGTTTCAGAAAGAGAATGGCAGACCGCAATGGTCGCAAGGTGTTGGCTCGCAGAAGAGCTAAGGGCAGAAAGAGACTTACATACTGATAACCTGCCGATAACAGTCACAAGGTATATCTTCCTCGACGGAGATATACCTGTTTGAACTGTTATGAAAGTCGGGGCGCGCTTTTTGTGTGCCCTCTTTAAATTCAGAGATTGACTGCGGCCTATGCTTTGAGCCGTGTCTTTACGGCGCATGATATGCGTCTTGGACGGCGACAATGTTATCTCGCCGTGCGTGGGGTTATTGTTATGGCTTGTCCTGAAACGATAAAAGAGAATAATACGTTTCGAAGGCTGTACAGGAGCCGAAAGTGCTATGTCTATCCGCAGGTAGTTGTCTATGTTTCAAAAAACAGACTCGGACACTTCCGCTACGGGATCACTACGAGCAAGAAGGTCGGAAATGCCGTTGCAAGGAGCAGATGCCGCAGAGTGATAAGAGCTGCGCTTTTTGAGTACAATGATGAGCTTATGAAAGACGGAGTCGGTTATGATGTTGTTTTCGTAGCAAGAAGAAAAACGGCATTTCTTAAATCGACCGAGCTTGTCATACCGATAGGGGACAGCCTCAAACGTTCGGGAATCATAAATTCGTGATCGTTATGCCAAAACGTGCTGTAATAGGACTTATCAGGTTTTATCAGAAATATATATCGCCGCTGTCGCCGCCGAGCTGCCGGTATTCTCCGACTTGCTCGCGATACGGGATAGAAGCGGTGGAGCGTTTCGGCGTTATCAAGGGTCTCGGGCTTACCGTGTGGCGTGTGCTGCGGTGTAATCCGTGGACTCCCGGAGGATACGATCCTGTTCCCGAAAAGAAAACTAAATTAAAAAAACAGAGAACTCAATATAAAAAGATCGACTATAAAGCTGTAAAAGGCAAAGAAAAGAAATGACAGCGGCCTGTACCGAATCTTCTTTTATTACTTTAATTTATTATGCGGTATATTATTTTGTAACGGTTCGGGTCGATTTGTAAGTTAAAGGATAATAAAATGGGTGCATTATTTGAATCTTTAGGCTATATCTTCGGATATCTGCTTTGGTTTGCGTATGGTCTGGTAAGGAATTTTGCTGTAGCGATCCTGTTGTTTACGGTGATCCTCAGAGCTTTGCAGTTTCCTCTCCAGATCAAAAGCCAGAAATCTATGGCCGGAAGTATGAGGCTCCAGAAAAAACAGCAGGAGCTTCAGGAAAAGTACGGCAAGGACAGAGACAAGCTCAATGAGGAGCTTTCAAAGCTCTATGAAAAGGAAAACATCAGCCCAACGGGCGGTTGTATGACGACCCTGCTGCCTATGTTCCTTCTTTTCGGAGTTTATTACGCTATCAGAAATCCGCTTACAAATACGCTGCATATAGCAAAGGACAGCGTTAACGCCGCTCTCGATTATGCGAAGGGACTGCCTGTAGTCGGCAGCAGTATCGAGGGCTATTACGGACAGATCAGCTTTATGAGCATCTACCCCGATGTTAAATCGAATGCGGAGTTTATCGCTCACACGGGATTTTCCGATGCCGAGATAGGCAAGCTCGACAGCTTTGCGGAGGGCTTCAGGCTCTTTGGTCTCAATCTGCTCGATATGCCTAATGCACACGGCTTTTGGTCGGTATTTATTTTATTCCCGATCCTTTGCTTCGTTACATCCTTCGCAACTACGTTCGTTTCAATGAAGATGAACGGTCAGAGTCTGAGCCTGAAAGGGCAGCAGGGCTGCATGAATTCAATGTTCCTGCTTATGCCGCTCATGTCGGCGTGGATCGCTTATTCCGTCCCCGCAGCTATAGGTCTTTACTGGATCTATTCGAGCGTCATCGGATTCATTACCACGGTGATAATCCATAAATTTTATAATGCGCAGGCACTCACGGCGCAGGATGAGGCAAGGCGGATAGCCTACCTTGAACAACGCGAGACAGATGTCAAACAGCTCGCGAGAGTGTACCATGCTCCCGAAAAAACAGCCCCCGTTAAAACACAGTACCGGAATAATTCGGGCGGCAAAAAGAAGAAGAAGAAAAAATAATTGCCGTGATTCGGTGCGGCATTTGATGAATTGAGGTGTCGAGTGTGATTAAAGAGGCGTTCGGAAAAGGTGATACGATCAATGAGGCTCTTGAGCTTGCCTGCAAAGAGCTTGGTGTCGAGACAGACAAGGCAGAGTACGAGGTCATTAAGGAACCGAAGAGTAAGACGCTCGGTATTTTCGGCGGAAGTCCCGCTGAAGTAAGAGCATATATCAATATAACTCCTGCGTCCGCAGCAGAGGAGTATATCAGGAATATACTCAAATGCATGGGACTTGAGGGCATCACAACTGAGGTGCACGAGGAGGAGAATACTGCCGAGATCAATCTCACAGGAGATGATGTCGGATTTGTAATCGGCAGAAGAGGAGAGACTCTTGACGCTCTCCAGTATCTTGCAGGTCTCGTTGCAAACCACGTTGACAATCAGTATTACAGGATCACTATAAATACGGGCAACTACAGAGAAAAGAGAGAGGAAACTCTCGAAAGACTCGGCAGAAAGCTCGCTCTTAAAGCTGTAAAGACAGGAAAGAATGTAAATCTTGAACCGATGAATCCGTATGAGAGAAGGATCATTCATACTGCGGTACAGGGTGTCAACGGCGCAATCTCGTTCTCTGAGGGCGAGGATCTCGATCGTCATGTTGTTATCGCACCCGATCCCAAGAACCCCGTAAAGCCGAGAAGAAACTACAGAAATGACAGACGCGGCGGCAAGGGCGGCAGAAGAAACAACGGCGGCTTCAGGAAAACAACTCCCTACAAGGAGAACTTCGAGAGAAAGCCGTATCAGAACCGCTACAACAAGCCTGTTGACGATGAGATGATAACAACTCCTTCATCAACGCTCAGCCAGAGAAGCCCGATCGAAAAGGCAGGACTTCCGCTCTTCTCAAAGATCGAGAAGAAGTCTACTGACGAATAATTTACTCTCGGAATCCGAGAGCTGATAAGCGAAGGTTTCGAGCCTTCGCTTATTTTATTGAAGCTTAAATATCAATTATATTGGTGAACAATAATGAATAATATAAATAATAATACGATTGCCGCGATATCTACGCCTATAGGGGTAGGCGGTATAAGTGTGATAAGGATTTCGGGCGGCGGCGCAGTGAGGACTGCCGACAGCGTTTTTCGTTCGGCAAGCGGTAAGCAGCTTTCCGAGCTAAAGGGTTATACTGCGCTGTTCGGAAAGATTTACGATAACGAAACGCCGCTTGATGAAGCTGTCGTCACCGTATTCAAAGCGCCGCACAGCTACACGGGCGAAGATGTCGTTGAGATATCGTGTCATGGCGGAATGTATATCACAAATCAGGTGCTCAGAGCCGTGCTGAAAAACGGCGCAAAGCTTGCGCAACCCGGTGAGTTTACACAGCGCGCTTTTTTGAACGGAAAGATAGACCTTACGGAAGCGGAAGCAGTTATGGATATTATTTCCGCTAAGGGTAAGGCGGCAGCACGGTCTGCTCTCAATATAAAAGAGGGCAGACTCAGACAAGAGATCGATGAGATAAAGGATCTTCTTGTCAATGAAGCTGCGCATCTGTCGGCATGGGCTGATTATCCCGAGGAGGATATTCCCGAAGTATCTAATGATGTATTACTTGAAAATATTTCATCGGCCCACAAAAGGATACTTGCGCTCATAAATTCATACAACAGCGGCAGAGCCGTCAAGCAGGGAATAGATACTCTGATAATAGGCAAGCCGAATGTCGGAAAATCTACGCTGATGAATTTTCTGACGGGCGTTCAGAAAAGTATCGTCACAGATATTCCCGGAACTACCCGTGATATAATCGAAGAGACTGTAGTGATCGGTAACGCAGTACTTATTCTTTCCGATACGGCAGGATTGCGGGATACGGATAATCCTGTCGAAAAGATCGGCGTGGAGCTTGTAAAAAAACGTATCAATTCGTGCGGACTGGCGCTCGTTGTGTTCGATGCTTCCCGCCCGCTTGATGAAGACGATTTCTCTATGCTTGAGCTTATCAAAGATACTCCGTCGATTGCGGTGATCAACAAGACTGATCTGGAATGCGTTATTGATACAGATATGATAAGATCAAAGACAGATGCGTGTGTTTTTATTTCAGCGTCAAACGGCGACGGTATAGACGAGCTGACAAGCGCAGTTGAGAATATCACAGGTGCTGCGGGCTTCGATGAAAATTCCGCAGTGATATCCAATGAGAGGCAGTATCAATGTGTACTGAATGCAGAAAAACCTCTTGAACAAGCCGCAGCTGATATTAGTGCGGGAATTACGCTCGATGCAGTGACTGTGCTTATAGAGGAAGCGATTCAAAACCTGCTCGAACTTACGGGCGAGAGGGCAGGCGATACGATAGTACACAGCGTATTCTCAAAATTCTGTGTAGGTAAATAATTGGGGTGGATCAAATTGAGTTATTTCGCAGGAAAATATGATATAGCAGTGATCGGAGCAGGTCATGCGGGGATCGAGGCTGCGCTTGCAGGCGCAAGGCTCGGCTGCAAGACTGTTGTGTTCACGATAAATATGGACGCTGTAGGAAATTGTCCGTGCAATCCGTCCATCGGCGGAACTGCAAAAGGTCATCTCGTTCGTGAGATTGACGCGCTCGGCGGAGAGATGGGGAAGACCGCAGATGAGTGTATGCTCCAGAGCCGTATGCTCAACAGAGGTAAAGGTCCCGCAGTACATTCCCTTCGTGCTCAGATCGACAGGCGAAAGTACAGCGAGGTCATGAAACACAAGCTCGAAACACAGGAAAATCTCGAGCTTCATCAGGCTGAGATAGTCTCTGTAAAAGAATGTGACGGAGTATGGAAACTGGAAACGAGAATGGGTGCGGAGTATGAGTTTAAAGCTGTTATAGTCGCAACGGGTACGTATCTCGGAGGAAGGATATTTGTCGGCGAAGTATCATACGAGAGCGGTCCCGACGGAATATTTCCTGCGACTTTTCTCGGTCAGTCGCTCAAGGATCTCGGGATCTCTCTCCGTCGTTTCAAGACGGGTACTCCTGCAAGAGTTCTCAGATCGAGCATAGATTTTACGGATCTTGAAGTGCAGGCGGGAGACGAGCCTGCGGTTCCCTTTTCCTACGATACGCAGGAAAAGCTTGAGAATAAAGTTGTATGTCATGTGAGCTGGACGAACGAGAAGACTAAGCAGATCATTCTTGACAATATACACCGTTCACCTCTTTACAGCGGTATGATACACGGAGTAGGTCCCCGATACTGCCCGAGCATAGAGGATAAGATAGTCCGCTTTGCCGACAAGGAGCGTCATCAGCTCTTCATCGAGCCCTGCGGAGAAAATACGGAAGAAATGTACCTGCAGGGAATGTCTTCCTCGCTGCCAGAAGAGGTACAGCTTCAATTCTATCACAGCATAAAGGGACTTGAAAACGTGGTAATGATGCGCTGTGCTTATGCTATAGAGTACGACTGTGCAGATCCGTTACAGATGGACAACACGCTTGAATTTCCCGAACACCCGGGATTATACGGAGCGGGACAGTTTAACGGATCGTCGGGGTATGAAGAAGCTGCCGCTCAGGGACTTGTCGCAGGAGTCAACGCGGCTCTGAAAATTAAGGGCGAAGAACCGATGATATTGGATCGTGCAAGCTCGTATATCGGAACGCTCGTTGACGATCTCGTTACAAAGGGAGCCAATGATCCGTACAGAATGATGACATCACGCAGCGAGTACAGGCTGATACTGCGGCAGGACAACGCAGACGAGAGACTTACTCCGATAGGACGCAGGATAGGACTTATCACAGATGAAAGATTTGAGAGATTTACAAAGAAACAGGAGTTGAAGTCTCAGGAGTTGAAACGTATAAGGAGTACCGTTATTGCGCCGAGCGAAAAGGTAAACGAGATTCTTGTTTCACGTGAAACATCTCCGATAAACACGGGCGTGAAACTCGTTGACCTCATAAAGCGTCCCCAGCTTTCTTATGATGCTTTGAAAGATATCGATACAACGCGCCCCGAGCTTGACGCAAATATTTTCGAACAGATCGAAGTTGAAGTCAAATATGAGGGTTACATAAAGAAACAGCTCGCACAGGTCGAGCAGATGAGAAGAATGGAAACAAAGCGGCTTCCAAGCGATCTTGACTACAAAACAATACAGGGTCTCAGATTGGAAGCTCAGGAAAAACTCAACAAGGTACACCCGACAAATCTCGGTCAGGCAAGCAGGATCTCCGGAGTAAGTCCCGCTGATATCGGCGTGCTTGTGATCTGGTTATCGAAGTGAGGTGCGGTATGGAAAAGCTGATCAATTATTGTAATTCTATCGGGGTCACCCTTGACGAAACGGCGATAAACAGACTTGAAAAGTATATGAGCCTTGTTATTGAGTGGAACGAGAAGATAAACCTTACGTCGATAACGGACAGAGATGATTTCATTGTAAAGCACTTCTGCGACAGCCTTTCACTGCTCGGAAATGTGGACTTTCCGCAAAGCGCGCGTGTTATAGATATAGGAACAGGCGCAGGGTTTCCTGCTATACCGTTATTGATAGCCCGCCCCGATCTTCGGATCACGATGCTTGACAGTCTAAATAAAAGGCTTGTATTTATCAAAGAACAGGTGCTGCCTGCGATCGGACTTGATGCTGAGACCGTTCACGGAAGGGCAGAGGAGCTTTCTAAAACAAAGCCTTTCAGAGAGAGTTTTGATCTTGCTGTAAGCCGCGCCGTTGCAAATCTTTCAGCGCTCAGTGAATACTGTCTGCCGTTTGTAAAAGTCGGCGGAGTATTTGCGGCTATGAAGGGCTACGATTGCGAGGAGGAAATCGACTCCGCCGAAAATGCAGTAACTACTCTCGGAGGAGAATTCGGAGACGCTGTACGATTTAAACTGCCCGATAACAGCGGCAGATGCATTGTTGTCATCGACAAGACAGAACCTACCCCCGCAAAGTACCCTCGCAGAGGAGTAAAGATAAATAAAAATCCTCTTTAATTTCCAAATCAGAATTATCACATTAGATTTCACATTTGTGAAAATTCCGCAAAAGAAATAACACTATCACCGATTGATGATAGTGTTATTTTTATTGTGTACAAGCGTGATCTATCTCATGCTTGATTATTGTTGATATTTTTTTGTTTATCACGCCAGAAGTCCGCAACTAATTTTAGATATATGATTATGAGAATAGTATCTCTGATTATGGCAAAAGTCAGCCCGGAGGGCGATTTTTTTGACATAATTTCACTTGGCGACTCAGGATTGACATATATCTCTATTGATTCATTTTCCGCATAAGTATTGTACGTATTAAAATCGTACGTGTACCTTTCGCCGTTGTAATAGTATTCGCACGTAGCATAGCTATTATTATTATTTCTTTCCCTCCCTTCGCCATCGATATATTTTCTTGTTTGGGTATATTGATGCGTTATTACTGCGGTGCATTGATCATAAGTGTTTATTAGTATCAGGTACCTGGCTGTTAAAAAGGGGAACGCAAGAAATAATGCTCCATATAATAACGACATGACAGTGGCAAAAATGGTTTTGCTTATTCTTTCTATTATGAGATATGATTTTGATTGGTATTTTGAGTTCGAACTTGAGCTTGTTTCTTTGCTATCCACGTCAGTTATGTCACAATCTACGCTTTCCTGATACCTGCTTTGAAAAGCGTCATTCGGGACGGACTTCGGAAGGACATCACTGATATCTTGCTCCTGCCGGCTATTGTCGTAACTTTGCCCCTGCTGACTGCCTTGGTAATTCTGTCCCTGCACATCACCGCTCCTGTTACTGTGATAAAAGAAATCATCGTTATAATTATTGTATTGATCCATAGATATCCTCCGAAATATGTTTCAAAATCGTTTCTGAATTCAGTATATAAAATAACAGTTAAAAAGTCAATAGCGTTAACGGAGCTGACCGAAAGATGCAAGCAAGTTTGGTGCTCAGTTCGCAGGACGTGATTTAATCAGTGGCTCCTTAAGTGAATCCTTAATTTTTCTCAGCAAATGATCTTTAGGTACAAATTTATCTACGATTACAAGTTTTGTTTGGCTAAGGTCTTTTTTTATACTTTTCAAGCATATTTATCGCTCCGTTTTTATACCATTTTAAAACAAAAAAACTACCCATTCGAGTAGATTTTTTCGACAGACTGACACTATCATCGCCTGATGATAGTGTTATTTTTATTGTGTACAAGCGTGATCTATCTCCTGCCTGATTGTTGCTTGAATCTATCGTAGTCAACGCAACGAAATCATACAACCGGTATCACATATATAAATACGAGAATAAATTGACTGCTGTAATTTCATACTAACGAAATTTTTTCTATATCTCACAATTCGACAAATAATACGGGTCATCAGTGCTATAATAATATCACTGAGAAACGCGGGTGAGGCAATGGAAAAGACGGTGAAGGCTGAAAAAAGGATAGCAATGATACCTGTCTGTCTGATTTCGTCGGGAAGATCGGTGCGAAAGGGCTACTCACGCCCTGAACTTATCCCATTGGCAAAAAGTATCGAGAAAAACGGAATTCTACAGCCGCTTACGGTCAGGTTTATCACACGATATCATTTTGAGTTGATATCGGGGGAGAGGCGGCTTCGTGCGGCGGTCATGGCGGGGCATACAACAGTTCCTTGCATAATAATCCACTGCACTTTACGTCAGTCGTATGTTTACAGTCTGGTAGAGAACCTACAGCGGGAAAGTCCCGGCTTTTTTGAGAGTGCACAAGCGATAGACATATTGATGCGCAAGCTCGGATTTACTGAAGAACAGGCAGCCTCTCAGCTTGGGATAACTCCTCAGATCATACGCAAGTACGCAGAGCTGCTGTCGTTTACAAAAAGCGAAAAGCGTATAATAGACCGATCCGATCTGACTCTTTCTCAGCTTTTTTATCTGATCGGGATCGATGATGTATCTTCAAGAACGTTTGAGCTAAAAAAGCTTGCCTCAATTTCACGGATACAAAAAAATACATTACACAAATACATAATAAAGGATATGCGTATATTTCATAACACGATCGGTCATGCCGTTGAAATGATCCGCAACTCGGGCGTTGACGTTCAGCTTGAACAGGACAGGCTTGATGGTTTCGTTGAATACAAAATACGCATACCCTATCAATAAAACTGAGTATTCCTTATATCCATATACACATTTTTTCATACCCCTTCCGACATTTTTCGTCGGAAAAAGTCCCGGACAGTCCCTCAACTGCCCGGGTTACTTTTTTGAAAAAAAAGTAACCAAAAAAACTTTACGATGCGCACGATCTTGCTTTTTTTGTATATGGCAGTACTATTTTCGCAGGTGTGTTTTTGTTCCACGTGAAACATCTCGTTTATCGCTTCGCTTCGCTCGCTCTTGTGGGTGTGTGTTGTTTCACGTGAAACACTTCGTTTATCGCTTCGCTTCGCTCGCTCTTGTTTTTTTGTTTCACGTAAGATTTGCAATATTTAAAATCTACATCAAACGCGGCGAGATATTACGCCTAATACAAAGCTGCATCGGAATATGCCCGCGGGCGCTTGCCCGACTCAACAAGTAAGGAGTTGTAGGAAATATCAAACGCGGCAATACGCTTGTGCCAAACAAAAAGGAACATCGGAATATGCCTGCGGGCGCTTGCCCG
>ONIC01000028.1 GCA_900317815.1 uncultured Eubacteriales bacterium
AGAATTATCAAAGCAGAAAAGGATTTTTCAACAAGCTGAAGGAACTTTTTGAAGAGTAATATTTTCCCCGTACCTGATGGTGCGGGGATTTTGTGCATCGGGTTCAGTGCGGTTTTGCGCGGAATAAGATAAAATCTCATGTTGAGATCTATAAAAAATGATACTCTTGTATATTGAAACTGCACAAAATCAGGAGTATAATAATAAAGTAAAAAAAGTCGAAAGAAAAGAGAAGATCTACAATGGAATTTGATGTATTGCGTATTATTTATTACCTTGCCGTGATACTCGTTGCGACGAAGCTACTCGGAATGGGAACGAGAAAGCTCGGACTTCCGCAGGTCGTCGGAATGGTCATCGCAGGACTTCTCATAGGTCCCGCAATTTTCTCGCAGCTTCCCGGCAGCTTCAACGGCATAATCGCTCCGACAGAGATCGAGATGGACGTGCTCAAAACGTTTTCTCAGATCGGAGTTATACTTATCCTGTTTTCAAGCGGCCTTGAGACTGATCTGAAAGATCTCAAGACGAGCGGCTTTGCCTCGACGATGATCGCACTTTCCGGTGTTATCGTGCCGCTGTTGCTCGGCTCGCTCGGAGGGGCGCTCTTTATGGGCGGTATTCCCGCGACAATACATGACCCCAATAAGCTGATGAACGCTTTGTTTGTCGGATGTATCCTTACGGCAACGAGCGTCGGCATTACGGTTGAAACACTCAGAGAGCTTGGAAAGCTCAACACGAAGCTCGGAACCACGATCCTGAGCGCTGCGATAATTGATGATGTTATCGGAATAATCGCCTTAAGCCTTATCACATCGCTCAAGGGCGGCGGAAATCCTGCATTCACACTTCTAAAGGCGGCATTGTTTTTCCTGTTCTCTATCGGACTCGGAGTTCTCCTTCGCATTGTGTTCAAGTGGATCGAGGCAAAATATCCCCACAAGCGCAGAACGGGCATATTTGCTCTCGGTATGTGCTTTATCTATGCGTACTGCGCGGAGACCTTCTTCGGTATCGCAGCTATAACGGGCGCATATATGGCGGGCGTTATGCTTAGCGGACTTAGCGATACAAAGTTTGTTGATAAAAAGGTACTTGTCAACGGTTATATGATATTCTCACCGATCTTCTTCGCTTTTATCGGAATAAGTGCCGATTTCAGCAATTTCAAACCCGATGATATCGTATTTGCGCTTGTCTTTGTAGCTATCGGCATTGCGGCTAAGATCATCGGCTGCGGCGGTATGGCGAGGATACTCGGTTTCAAAGGCAAGGATTCTCTCGCTATCGGCTGCGGTATGATAGCGCGCGGAGAAGTGGCTCTTGCCGTATATTCCACGGCGGCATGGCTCATTTACTTTGACGGCGGCAAGCTCGTGGGAGTTGATCCGCTTTTTGCAACGATCATGCTGATCATCACCACATCGATACTTTGCCCTGTGTTCCTGAAGCTCCTTCTCAAGGAACACACGGACAACACACACGGGAACGTCAACGCGGAGGACTACGTTTCCGTTCAGGCGGGAGAGGAAACGAAAGCTTTGGTTTAGCGTTTAGTGTGGAGTTGTGCGTAATTTGGGAGTCGCTTCGCTCCTGCTTTATATTTGTATATAAAATGCAAATGATTCCGAACGCGGCGAAAGCTTTGGCATATCGTAAGCTTTTATCGCGCTATACTATAATAAAAAAAGGCGCAGCCTTTCCGATATTATTCATTATTCACTATTCATTATTCATTTCGTAAAGCGTTCCGAGTCTTGCATTTACAAAAAAATGTGGTATAATATTTTAGTACTGTATTGTATCCGGGCTTTCCCGGAATGATAACAAGGAGGATAAAAGTGAATAACAAGAAAAAAGACATTCGTTGGATGGTAAGTGTTGCACTTATGGCAGCTATAGTCGTACTTCTGGCAAATACGCCGCTCGGTATGATCCAGCTTCCGATAATTAAGGCGACAACTGTACACATTCCCGTCATCATCGGCGCAATCATTTTGGGTCCCATGGCAGGCGCGATCTTAGGCGCGACGTTCGGAATCTGCTCGATCGTGAGCAATACTATGACACCGACGCTTCTGTCGTTTGCGTTCTCGCCGTTTCTCAGCACAACAGGCGCTGCAGGCGGTATTAAAGCTGTCTGGATCGCCGTAGGGTGCAGGATACTCATAGGAGTTGCCGCAGGCTGGCTCTGGATTCTTTTCAAAAAGGTCAGGCTCCCCGAGCCTGTAGGACTGGCTGTTACGGGCTTCCTTGGCTCGATGGTCAACACGGTCTGCGTAATGGGCAGTATCTACTTCCTTTTCGCTCAGCAGTATGCCGAGGCGAAGGAAGTTGCGATCTCAGCTGTTTTCGGTCTCGTAATGGGTACGGTAACAGCGTCGGGCATTCCCGAGGCTATCGCGGCTGCCGTTCTGGTAGAGATCATTGGTCTTGCGCTTTTGAAGGCTATGCCGAGGATCATGCCGGAGAAAAAGAAAAGCACGGCAGAACCTGCTGCCGATAATACCTGATATTATTGAAGCGAGTTACAAATATGGTTTTAGCGGTAGATATAGGAAATTCAAATATTGTGATCGGCTGCTTTGAAAACGACAGTGTTCTCTTTATTGAGAGATTATCGACCAATCAGCAGTGTACGGCGCTTGAATACGTGATCTCGATCAAGAATATAATGGAGCTCAATGACATCGACTTGAAAAGCATCGAGGGCTGTATTATTTCGTCGGTCGTTCCGAGCGTGACTGAGACAGTCAGAACGGCTCTGGAAAGATTGACTCACACGCGCGTCATGACGGTGGGACCCGGCATCAAGACAGGACTCAAGATCCTGCTCGACAATCCCGTGCAGCTCGGCTCTGACAGAGTTGCGGACGCTGTAGCAGCCGTAAATCTTTATCCAGCGCCGCTTATCATAATAGATATGGGCACGGCAACGACAGTCTCTGTTATCGACGAAAACAAGGACTATCTGGGCGGTATGATAATCCCCGGACTGAGAGTTTCTCTTGATTCTCTTACCATGAGGACATCGCAGCTGCCGAAGATCGGTCTGGAGCCGCCGAAGAAGGTCATCGGAGCGAACACCGTGGACTGTATGAAGAGCGGTATCATTTACTACTCTGCCGCAGGTCTTGACGGCGTTATCGAACGCATCGAGGAGACTCTCGGCAAGAAGTGTACGGTCGTTTCGACAGGCGGTCTTGCCGATAAGATCATACCCCACTGCAAGCGTGAGATCATTATAGACGAACAGCTTCTGCTTAAAGGGCTTATGATCATTTATAACAAGAATAAGAAATAATTTTTATACAGTACATCAAAGGGGACGTTCAAAGCGTCCTCTTTTTTTCGGATAATTTGGTTGAAATGACGAAAGAAAAAATTAAAATTCTATCATAGAAATAACATTGCTTTTATAATTCGACAAATAACGCCGCTTAAAAATAACAGTGAAATTACCTCGGATAAAACTTTTGTCATATTTTTCAATATGCTTTTATTATTGGGTTTTTTATGGTATAATTAACCGTATCTAAATTACTATGGTGTATTATGCAAAGCGGTAAATGTTTTGGGCCGCTTTCACGGGGTTATTTTATTTATGGAAAAAAACAAGGAAAAGGCTTCGCAAAAAGCCTCAAACGAACAAAACAAGAAAAACAGCGACGTCATATTCGGCAGGAATCCTGTTTTTGAAGCCGTAAAGAGCGGGAGGTCGATCGAGTCGATCCTCGTTGCAAACGGTTCAAAGGGCGGAACGGTATCCGTTATTCTTGCCAAGGCAAAGCAGCAGGGAATAGTTATCAAAGAGGTCAATCCGAAGAAGCTCGATTATATGTGCGGCAGTACCAATCATCAGGGCATTGCGGCGATAGCGGCTGTCAAGGATTATTCAACGGTCGATGAGATCCTTGATTATGCGAGGGAGAAGGGCGAGGATCCTTTTCTTCTGATCCTTGACGAGCTTGAGGATCCGCATAATCTCGGAGCGATCATCAGAACCGCAGAATGTGTCGGTGCTCACGGCGTTATCATCTCTCAGAGAAGAAGCGCAGGTCTGACCTACGCTGCGGGAAAAGCTTCGGCGGGGGCGGTCGAGTACGAAAAAGTAGCTCGTGTCGTGAATATTCCCAATACTATTGAACAGTTGAAAGAGCAGGGCGTCTGGGTCTATGCTGCCGATATGGACGGCGGTCTTTATACCGACACGGATCTCACGGGTCCCGTTGCTATCGTTATCGGCAATGAGGGAAAGGGCGTAAGCCCGCTTGTGAGAAAGAAGTGTGACGCCGCAGTAAGGCTGCCTATGACAGGCAGGATAAATTCTCTCAATGCGTCCGTTGCGGCAGGCGTGCTGGCATACGAGGTCGTAAGACAGAGAAATGCGAAGAAGTAATACGTATAAACTACGAAAGGGGTGAAGTGTGTGTCTGATCGTGACGATATTGATGTAGTTATTTCGGCGGATGATCCCGCCGGGCTGCAGATAAACGAAGAAGCCGACGGTGAAGCTGCCGGCAGTGATACAATACGTCAGAATACCCCCTCAAACTCGGCAAAGACGGGACTCCTGTCATTTTTGAAAAAGGCGTTCTCCACGGACGATGAAGAAGATGAGGACGACAGTAGGGAAAGCGAGCCGATAAACAACGGGGAAAACCCGTTTGCAGGACTTCTTAACCGCTTCAAAAAGACTAAGGACGCCCCCGAAAATGTTGAGGACGATGCACCATACACAGAAACCGACAGCGGAGTCAGTGCCGCTGACAGCGAGGCGGAAACGCCCGAGATAAAAGAGGACAGACCCGAAAACGGACGTGAACAGACCGATACGGCAGTGACTGCCGAGCCTGAAACGGAACAGACGGCAGAAGATGAGATTCCCGATGACGAGGAAGAGTATCTGATGATAAGCGCATTCCTCGAGGGTGAGGAGTATGTTCCTATAGATGCAGACGATGATGCGGTTCTTGTCGATTTTGAAACAGATGACGAGAATGAGCCTATAAACGGCGGAGAGACGGACGATGCTGTAACGGAGATCTCCGGGGATCGTGAGAATGAAGATGTTCAGACTCAGACCGAAGAAGCTCCCGCTGAGGGTGATCTTATCGCCGAGACTCCCGCTGACGTGGAAGAAACTGATAACAGCGCAGGTGAAGCTGCCGAGAGCAGCGCTCCTGACGAGAATGATAACGACTCCGCTGAGAGCGAGAATAACGCTGTTGGCGGGGAAGAAGAAAAGTCAGTCGTCGAAAAGATCGAAGAACCGAAGACGGAGGAGGTTACCGAGAACGGTGAAACTGACGCCGAGGTGCGGAACAGTGACAGCGATGACGCCGAGCCGAAAGCCGAAGAACTGAGCGAAATATCCGTTGACGGGTCGGACGATGAAGACGAGGACGAAGAGTTTGTTTTCGAAGACGAGATGCTTTTTGACGAGGGCGACGATGAAGCAGCCGAAATTGCCAAGCTCGACGGCATTGACGAATACGGCGAGTTATCAACAATTTTCTCGGATACCGAGGAAAACCTTGAGGCTGCCGAGCCTGTGCCGGACACTAAGGAGTACGGCGCAGACGAAAGACTTGCCGAGCCGCTCGATATAGGCTCTGATGAAGACGAGAAGCCGAACGCGGAGAGTGAGTCTGAAAGCGAAACCATCGATGAAGAGAACGATACGGCAGAAACTTCCGAGGATAAGACGGAAGAGAAAGTCTCCGACAATACAGAAGATACACAGGATGCGCCCGTACAGGACGAGCCTCAAAAGATCGAACAGGCAGAAGACGGCGCGGCAGCTCAAGCGCCCGATGAGAACGCCGAAAAAGAAGATGTCGGTGAAGATAAGGAAGCCGAAAAGGAGGAGCCTGTCCCGCAGGCGGAAGAGAATACCGACAGCAACGGTACAGATCCTGAACAGTCCGATGATTTCACCGGGGAAGAAAAGCCTGCGGACACACCCAAAAAGTCCGCTCAGGTCAGGCAGTTCTTCGGTCGTGTAAGATCGAAGCTCTCCGAGCTCTGGAACGCAAAGAACGAAGAAGAGAAAACGGCAGACGAGATAGACGACTTTATCGAGCCTGTCAATGAAGAAGATCAGGGCTGGGTAACGGGATCGCTTTCAAATGCGGAGAGCGCAGAGTCCGGATCTGCCCCCGCTTCCGAGCAGACATCTGCCGAAGAATCGACGGACAGCAAGGAAGAAACTTCCGAAGCCGACGGTGACATCAACGAAAAGACCTCCGATGAAGAGAACACGGAAGATACGGTCGATGAGCCCGAGAAGACCGAGGACACGGCGGAAAAAGAAGAGCCGCAGGGACTCAGGATCTCCGTCATCAAGAACGAGAATGTTACAAGCTCCGAGTTTGATGCGGAGAAGCTCAGAGGTCAGCTCAATGTGATCGAGCGTGACGATACCGATGTTCTGACAGACGAACAAAAGCGTGAGCTTGAGATGAACAAGAAGGTTCTTGAGCGTGTGGCTGCTTTTGAAGAGCAGAATGAGGCTCGCCGTGAGGAACTTCGCCGCGAGTCACAGGAGCGTGAGGCAAAGGCGGAGACGGGAGCTGTAAACCCGATAACCGAGCTTGAGATCACCAACTACAGACCCGCAGGCAGCCTATTTGTCAAGTTCACCGCAGGCAGATTCTCCGAGTCTGTCAAGAGCGAATACGAATGTATAATCAATTACAGGCGCATGAGAAGCGTTTCTACCAAGGAAGCGCTCAAAGAGGCGCTGAGCGATACTCCTGCCGAGAATAAGGATAGCAGCGAGAAGAAGCGCACCGAGATGCCGGACATCAGGGAGAGCAAGAATCCCGTTCTTCGTGAGGCGCGCGACTTTGACAGAAATCACGATAAGGTAGACAGCATCGGCAGAAAGCTCGACTATCAGGACGAGCGCAACCCAGAGCCGATCGAGTACAGGTCCGAGGACGATGCGATCGAGGTCAAAAAGTACCTTGCCAATAACCGCAAGCGTGATTCGTGGGTGTTCGGCGCGACTGCTGCGCTGACTGTTATCTCGTTCCTGTTCTCGTGCTTTGCACGCGGATTTACGGTCGGAGCGGGAGCTGATGCGTCCTACGCAGCTCAGAGAGTCTTTGCTTTGATAAATTTCCTGTTCTTCGCAGGTACGGTATTCTGCTGCAAAGATCTCATCTTAGGAGGTCTGATGCCGCTCAAGAAGTTCAAGGCAAATTCCGACACAGGCGTTGCTGCGGCGAGTGCGGCGGCAGCTCTCCAGTCGCTGTTGGCTATTATTGCGCCGAAGTCGTTTATGAGCCAGGGACTCAACATATACACAACGATCGTTATGCTGACGCTGACTGCGTTCTGTTTCGGCAGATATATGAACTCAGACAGGATCAATGCAAACTTCCGCTTTGTTTCCGATACATCGCAGAAGTACGCAGGAAAGTTCTTCCCCGATCCGAGAATGGTCGCAAAGCTGCTCAGCGGAACACGAAACGATAAGACGGAGCTTTGCTTCCAGAAGAAGACGACATTCTTAAAGCATTTCGTCAAGCTTTCAAATGCGGAAGACCCCGGCGACAAGCTCGCTTACAGCTTCTCACTTCCGACGATCATAATTGCGATAGCCGCAGCTTTGATCGCGGGCATTATGTCAAAGAACTTCTTCGATGCTATCTCAGTTCTGACGGTTGTTCTCTGTGCGGGAATACCGATCAGTTCGAGAGCGCTATGTTCATTCCCGATAAACAGGCTTGCTAAGAGATCACTGCTCAACAAGTCAATGATCGTCGGTGTATCGGCGGTAGATACGTTCTCCGAGAGCGCGGCTGTTATGATCGACGCCAAGGATCTATATCCCGAGGGATCTATCCAGATGAACGACTTCAAGGCGCTCGATAACTACCGCTGGCAGGACGGTCTTTATGCCGCTGCCGCTGTGACGATCGCTTCGGGCGGCGCTATGTCGGGTATGTTTGACTCGATAGTTGCCAAGGGCGGCAAAGACAAGATCCCGACTGCCGAGGGCGTTATGTACGAGGACGGCAAGGGACTGCTCGGCTGGGTCAACAACGAGCGTGTACTTGTAGGCAACAGATCGTTGCTGACTGCTCACGGAGTCACAGCTCCGTCTGATAAAGATGACAACAGCTACCGCGCCGGCGGCGACGAACCGCTTTATATTGCGATGGGCGGCCGTCTTGTCGGAGTGATAATCGTCGGTTACACGGCTAACCACAGAGTATCCGATGTTCTCAAGAAAATGGAAGCAAGCGATATGAGCCTGCTCATCAGGACTACGGACGTAAATATCACCGCTGAGAGGATCTCGCGTGATTTCGGAGTAGGACTGAGGAATATAAAGGTGCTCGAGCAGAAGAGCTCGAACTTCATTCGTGACGAGATGATCGGCAAGGAGCGTTCCTCGCCTGCGTTCATCGCAACGAAGGGCGGCGTTACGTCGTTCGGACTTGCGGTCAGCGAATGTATTCAGACAAAGCGCAACGTCTCGCTGTCAACGGCAGTTGAGATCGTCGGCGCATTGATAAAACTGTTTATTGTAACGGTCATTGTTCTCTTTGCGGGAATACATCAGATAGGCGCGATACAGCTTTTCCTGTTCTCGTTGTTCTGGGTAGCTGCGGTTCTCTGCGCTCCGATCGTTGTACAAAAGATACAGCAAAGATTTTGACTTAGACGGGCACAGTAAAAAAAGCTGTGCCCGTTGCAGCGGGTATGCGCCCGCGGTTTATGTTGAGAAGGAGTTTTTACTATGAAAATAGCACCGTCGTTTTTATCCTGTGATTTCTCAAAGCTCGGAGAGGAACTTGTAAGAATGGACAAGGCAGGCGCCGATCTTATCCATCTTGATGTTATGGACGGTCACTTTGTACCGAATATTACCTTCGGAGCGCCCGTTATAAAGTGGGGCAGACCGTATACGAAGCTGCCGTTTGACGTTCATCTAATGATAAGCGAACCTCACCGCTATATAAAGGATTTCGCAGATGCAGGCGCTGATATCATTACGATACACGTTGAATGTGACAGCAATATAGACGAAACTCTCGATCTTATCAACAGCTGCGGTATCAAGGCGGCACTCTCCGTAAAGCCGGACACTCCTGCAAGCGCTGTGTTCCCGTACATTAAAAAGCTGTATATGGTGCTTGTAATGACGGTCGAGCCGGGCTTCGGGGGACAATCCTTTATGGGCGATATGCTTCCGAAGGTCAGACAGATCAAGGACTACGCAAGGAGCATCGGTCATGATATAGTTATCGAAGCAGACGGCGGTATCAACGAAGAGACAATCGCTCGATGCAGTGAGGCAGGCATCGACATCAGCGTGTCGGGCACGGGCGTTTTTAAAGCCGAGAATGCAGCCAAGGCTATCGCAAAGCTCAAAGAGCTTTCAAAGTAAGAAAAATATAACGGGTATCCGTGAGAATGATCTCGGGATACCCGTTTTGTATTTTGTATCTTTACGGCGGTCATATCGGAGCGTATCAATCAGATCGGCTCCTTAACGGCGGCAGCCTGCATTCGCTTTTTAGGCAGGATAAATACGACTCCCGCGCCCATGAAAATAAATCCGACAATGCGCCAAAGCAGCGTTGAATGTCCCTCTCTCGCGGGCTCGTAGATGTCTGTGTGGTTCAAGGGGTTGATGAATATGACAGTCTCCTGCCCGACAACGGGACTTCCCGACATGAAACGGCTCGACGCTATCTCCTCGGTGGTGCCGTCGATCGTTACCGAATAGACGGGCGCGTACTGCGGAACGCCGTCCTCGTTGTTGCTGTTTTCCAAAACCTCAATGACCATGGCTGTGACCTCCTGCGAGCAGCGCTGTTTCTTTTTAGCCTGCGACGAAGGAATCACGAACGCGGGGATCGAGCCGAGAAAAACAAATGTTAAGAACATCACAAAGGATATTATGCGGCTTGTGAACGCTGGCATTTTACTCCCTCCTTAAAAGAGCCTCGGCTTTCTTATTGCAAAAAGCGAGATGAACGCTATGACTATAAACACAATGCCGACTATGCGGAATATCTTCACAAATTCGCCGTCCCTCGCGGGGTCGAAGATTTCACTGTGGTTATCGGGATTGACAAAGATCGTCACCGAGTCTCCGATGACGGGGCGCGTGCCTGTGTAGACCGACGGGGTGATCTCTTCCGCTGTACCGTCAATGGTGAAGGAGTAGACGGGCGCGTAAGTTGTGCTGCCGCCGCCGTCCTCGTTCTCGCTGTAGTGCTCCGCTATATCCGCCACGACCGCCTCTGTCTCGAGAGTGCAGCGCGCCTCCTTCTTTGTCTCAAAGCTCGGGATAACGAGCGCGAACACCGAGCCGACGATAAGGAAGATCACAAATATCAGATATTTTACTCTGTAAAGCTTCATTTTTATGTATCTACCAATTTTAAAAAGCTCTGCCCCGCATTCCTTGAGCAGAGAGACGAAGATGGAAAACGGGGCAGATATATTATTATCAGTCGAGTATGAGGTCTATCTTATCGTAGCGCACGCAGCTGATTACGAGACTTATTACCGACATCAGAAGACCTGCCGCGATGCCGACAATGTACATTCTGCTCTCGCCCGAGATTATCCCGAATACGCTGATGTACGTATATGGTGAGAATATCTTGAGCGCGCCGAGCGCAGCGGACATAGAACCAATGATGCCGAAGAGAACCGTTACCGTTACAACGACCGCGGAGATGCTTGCCGCCTGCGAACCGCTGTTCATAAATGTTGCGAGCAGGAAGGAGATGGCAAGGTAAATGATCTCAATGAGCATAAATGCGCCGACAGCGAGGAAGACCTTGCCGAGGTACGACATTTTGTTGTTTGAATAAAGTACGCCGATCGAGACGACAGCCACAACGAGGTTGTAGAAGAACAGCACGAACAGCTGCGCAATAAAGCTCGTCAGTACGGCGCATATTCTCGTGACAGGCAGCGAGTAGACAAATGTTATATCGCTGTCGCCGCGGCCGTTCGTGTTCGCCGAAGCGCCGAGGTAGCTTGCATAAACGCAGCCGACTATCAGCATAAGCTGCATGCAGACTCCGAAGTTTACGCCGAAGTCCTTGAAGTCGGGCGTTGAGACCGCAGCTGTGTTTCCCGAAACCGCTCCGGGGAATGAGGATATCATATCGCTTATGAAATCGGGAAGACCTGCGCTCAGCAGGTTAGAAAACATAACGATGATGAGTATGAACAGACACAGCGAGATCGTAGACCACACAATGAAGTTCTTTGTTCTGCCTCTCAGCTTGTAGCCGAGCATAGGCGCGGAAAAGTAATCATTCATCAGTTTTCACCCCCTTGTTCCTGCTCCATTTTCTTTTCATAATACCTTACAAGAGCGTCGCCGAGCGACGGAAGCGTGATCTGGAGATCGTCGAGGTGATAATTTGCGAGGGCATTCACAAGGTCGTTTATGTCCTTCTTGTACAGGAAGGAGATGTAGCCGTTGTCCTCGGTGACCTCCGTTATTCGAAACAGCGTGTAGAGCGCGGAGAGATCGTCGCTTGTCTTGACGCTGACTCTGCGCGTGTCGCTCTTCAGAAGCACTTTTTTTTCGGATATCTCGAGCAGCGAGCCTTTTCTCATCATGGCGATACGCGAGCAGATCTGCTGGAGCAGGTCGATGTTCCTGTCGCTGATGATGACCGTGACACCTTCTTTGTTGAGATCGAGAAGATAGTGAGCGAGCTTGTTTTTTGTGTCCTTGTCGAGCGCAACGAAGGCGTTGTCCATTATGACTATTTTCGGATTGCCCATGAGCGCGATAACTATTGCGATCTTCTTTCTGCACGACAGCGGCAGACTGCTTATACGCTTGTTTTTGTCAACGTTGAAGTGCTTGCAAAGCGACATCACAGCCTCGCTGTCGGTGACGCCCTTGATCCTTGCGGCAGTCTTTACAACATCGATAGCCTTCATAGTTTCGCTGTATGTCGGATTTGCGGGCATAAAGCCGATCCTGCGCTTGCGTTCAACGCTAAGAGCCGATGATTTCTGTCCCATCACGGTGATATTGCCGCTTGTCGGGCGTATGAAGTCCATTATAAGATTGATGATCGTGCTTTTTCCGCTTTTCTTCGGTCCTGCTATGCCGAAGAAGTCGCCTTCGTTTATCACGAAGGTCGTGTCACCGAGTGCAGGCCGCTTTGTATAATACTTAGAAACCTTATCAATGGTGATGATCTCCAATTCGGAACTCTCCTTTGCTTTGTATTCTCTTTTCTCAAAAGCTTTATATATTCATACAAAAAAATATACATTTCTTTCCAAATTAAATTATACAGAATTTCCGCCGATTTTTCAACATATATTTAAGGATTTTTCAAATTCGGGCTTATAATAGATTTTATACATATCAAATGTGATTTTTTTGTGCGTAATTAAAGGAGCGGCGGTGATTGTTATTAATATTAACGATAAATGGAGTGAGAAGAGCGTTTCTTTCGGGGCAAAATAATTAAAGGGCGTATTTCAAGCCGAAAATCACGCCTCTAAAATTTACAAATTTGTAATTTTAATACGCTTTACAAAGGTGTCGGAATGGGTTATTATTAGTATGTATCGGAATAGTTTTTTTATTATTTTGATATATTGTTTTGTTTTAATAAGGGTTATGTTCAATGTGTAAATTTGGGTAAAAGAAGGAAAAGAAATGGATAAAGAGAATATCAAAAAGAGGAAGTCTGCGCACGTTGAAGCATCGGCGTCACAGGCGGGTGACAGCGCGCCTGTTTTAGCAAGAGAAACTGTCGAAAACGACCGCAAAAAGCGCGGACTGCCGTTTGGAATGGCAGTTCCCGCCATTGCTGCAGTCGCTGTATTGACGGCAGGTATCGTTGCGTCTTCGATCAGTCTCGGATTTTTCGGAAGCGAAACTCACGAGGCTTTCATCGCTACGCCTCAGAGTGCCGCAGAGCTTGCGGCTCCGCAGGGGATTTTCCTTGAGGGCATCTCTGTCGGCGGTGTCGATCTCGGAGGCATGACGATGAAGGCGGCAAAGGATATGCTCAGTATAGAGGAGTCTGAGATGATCCCGTCGCTCGACTATACTCTCCACTGCAGCGATAAGCTGATCTATCTTACGGAGGACGACTTCGAGTTCGGCTTTGACACGATACAGGTGCTCAACGAGGCTTACGAGTACAGCGAGTATATGCGCGGCATACTCAACAGCGAAAAGCGCACAAATCTGAGATCGGGCGAGAAAAAGGATTATCCGATCACAATGACGTTTGACGATGAGAGCATCAGAAAAGCGTGTGAGGAGACGGCAAAAAAGGTCGATGTTCCCATGCAGGACGCACACGTCACGAGCATCAATGTCGAGAAGGAAAACGTTGCGGATATGTTCACATTCGCCGAGGGCGTAACGGGTGAGACGCTCGACAAGGAGGATCTCGAAAATCAGATCAAAACGCTCATCAAAAACGAGCAGTACACCGCCGATATCAACGGGGATATGCTGAAGGTCGAGCCTAATGTCGATCTTGAGGATCTCAAGAAAAACCTTGTGCTGATCTCTCAGTACACGACTTACTCGGGCAATACCTGGGCAGGCAATATGAATATGATGACGGCGATGGAGAGTATGAACGGCTCTATCGTCAAGCCGGGCGAGGTTTTTTCATTTAACGATCATACGGGCAACTCCAATCTTGCCGAAAACGGTTACTATGCGGCGGGCGTTATAGTAAACGGACGCTCCGCAGACGGTATAGGCGGAGGTATCTGTCAGGCTGCGACAACGATATATAATGCCGCTGTAAGGGCTGATATGACGGTCGTTGAACGTGAGCCGCACACATGGCCTTCCGTATATGTTCCGATCGGTATCGACTCCGCTATCGACTACGGCAACATCGATATGAAGTTCAGGAACGACACAGAGCACGAGATCTACCTGATCTGCTATATGGACGGCGCTGCGCTCAATGCGTATATTTACGGCTACAAGCCTGCCGATTACGATGAGATCTGCATTTCGTCGTGGTTCACGGGCTACAGCGGAAACGGCTTCGGCGCAGTTGCAGAGCGCAATTACTACAAGGGCGGCAAGGTCGTTAAGACGGAGGATCTTCCCTCATCGTTCTACTCAAACGGCGGCGGCACGAGCTACAGCAGCGAGGAAATGCCGAGCGGGTATGTATTCAAGCGTGTGTTTACCGATAAGCAGGCATCAGACGGCAGCACAGGAGAAGCTCAGAGCAGTGATACCGACGCTGCGGAGACTGACGATAACACTGGATCGGCAGCTGACGAAGGCGAGACAGACGAGACGGTGTCAGACGGCGGAGAAGAAACTTCGGAAGAGGTCGCTGAAGAAAACGCCGAGGAGATCACTGAAGAAATCACCGAAGAAAACACAGAAGAAGTTACAGAATAAATAAGATCATACCGTTCCGTATCTTTTGCGGAACGGTTGCTTTTTTTTCATAATTTTGATATTATAAAGAATGGTAACTTGTACGCATCTCGTAAACATCCGGGATCCGTTATTTTTGACAGGCGCAGTTGTTGCAGGAAGCTGCTCGCCGGGGGTGATTTGATGAAGACCGCAGGGATAGTAGCGGAGTTTAATCCGTTTCATAACGGGCATAAATATCTCGTCGGGCAGGTTCGGGAAAACGGCGCTTCACACATTGCGGCGGTGATGGGCGGCAGCTTTCTGCAAAGGGGCAACTGCGCTGTACTCGGGAAATATGACCGGGCAAGGGCGGCTGTGCTCGGCGGTGTGGATCTTGTGCTGGAGCTGCCGGAGGTCTATGCCTGCGCGAGCGCGGAGCGTTTTGCAAAGGGCGGTATTGGAGTGCTTGAAAGCTGCGGCTGTATAGATACAATCTGCTGCGGCGCGGAGTATATGGATCCATCGGTATATGACCGTGCGCTTGAACTGCTCAACGGAGCGTCGGTCGGTGAGTTTTTGTCGAAAGGGTACAGCTATCCGAGGGCGGTCCAGGCGGCAGTCGAAAAGTACGGAGACAGCGAGCTGTCGGCGCTTCTGAGATCGCCTAATGATGTTCTTGCTCTGGAGTATCTCCGGGCGGGAGAAGGAAAGTTCTCATTTCTGCGAGTGCAGAGGACTGCGCCGCATGACTCCGACAAAGCCGAGGACGGCAGATTTGCGTCTGCGTCGCTTATACGGAAAATGATGATTGGCGGCGATGATGGATACAGAAAATATATACCCGAAACTACAGCGCAGATAATTGACAAAGCAGTCGGGGACGGACGCTGCCCCGCTCGATTTGAAAATAACGAGCGGGGAGTTTTGACGGCTCTGAGACGGCTGACTGTCGGAGAGATAGAAAATCTGCCCGACGTATCGGAGGGGCTTGAAAACCGGATATACAAAGCGATACGTTCAAACGATACGCTTGACGGAATAATAATGGACATAAAATGCAAGAGATATACTTATGCGAGGATATCAAGGATATTGGCCTGCGCTTATCTCGGAATACAAAAAGGAGAACCCGCGCCGCAGTATATTCGTGTGCTTGCGTTCAATGACCGCGGGGCACAGATACTCAAAAAAATGAAAGAAACGGCGAAGCTGCCCGTTGTGATGAATGCGAAGATGATCAATTCTCTCGGCGGCGCAGCTTCTGAAATGATAGACACAGACATCAGAGCGCAGGACCTTTGGGGACTGTGTACACCCGTGATACAGCCGTGCGGTGAGGATCATTATACGGGCGCTTTAAAGATATGACAGGGAGGCAGCTATGGAAATGCATGAAAATGAACAGAGGGCGACGAGAGCACTTCTCATAAGCGTGGATTACGGAGCTTTTGACGCTCAGGCATCTATGGAGGAATTGTATGCTCTTGCGGAAAGCGCAGGAGCAGAGGTCGTCGGCTCTATGATACAGAAACTCGATAAGCCGATCGGAGCCAGCTACGTCGGCAGCGGCAGGCTTGAAGAACTTGTCGGGATGTGCGCCGCTCAGGAGATAGATCTTATTATCGCAGATGATGAACTCACGCCCGTACAGATACGCACGATCGAGGATGCAACAGATGTCCGTGTTATCGACCGCACGATGCTTATACTCGATATTTTCGCACTGCGCGCAAACTCCAAAGAGGGCAAGCTTCAAGTAGAGGCGGCTCAGCTTCGTTATATGATGCCGAGACTTACGGGTAAGGGCATTCAGATGTCACGTCAGGGCGGCGGCATCGGCACAAGAGGACCCGGCGAGAGCAAGCTCGAAACAGACCGCCGACATATCAGGCGCAAGCTCGAATCACTCGAGGAAAAGCTCGATGAGATAGAAAAGCGGCGTGAACAGCTCAGACGCAGAAGAAAGAAAGAGGGCGTTATCACGGCGGCGATAGTCGGCTATACTAACGCAGGAAAATCAACGCTGATGAATTATCTGACTGATGCGGGAGTTCTTGAGAAGGATCAGCTTTTTGCAACGCTCGACCCGACCTCGCGCGCGCTGAAGCTTCCGAACGGAGTGAGCGTCATGCTGATAGACACGGTAGGCTTTGTCCGCAGACTTCCTCACCAGCTTGTCAAGGCGTTCCGTTCAACGCTTGAAGAAGCGGCAACTGCCGATATAATCATAAACGTCTGCGATGCATCGAGCGAGGAAGCTCTGCTGCATCTTGATGTAACAAAAAAGCTGCTCGAAGAGCTTGGCTGCGCAGACACACCGATGATAACCGTTTACAACAAAAGTGATCTGCTCGGCGGCGGTGCCGTAATAACAGGTATATCGGGCGGCGTTCACATCAGCGCAAAAAAAGGCACGGGGATAGATGCCCTGCTGACTGCGATAGAGGACAATCTCCCTGTGAGAATGCACCGTGTAAAGCTGCTTCTGCCGTTTGACAAGGCGGGGCTTGCGTCTCAGATACGCAAGTCGGGCACTCTGTTTTCCGAGGAGTATACGGCGCAGGGTGTGGAGCTTGATGCGCTCGTTGACGACAAGCTGTATGCAAAAGTCTCGGCGTATGAGAAAAAGCAGTGAGGAGGCGGCGTTGTGGATATTCGCGTAGGAGATACGATAACGCTTAAAAAGCCGCATCCGTGCGGAGGCAGGGATTTTCTTGTCACACGCACAGGTATGGACATCAAGATAAAATGCTGTATGTGCGGCAGAGAGGTCATGGTGCCTCGCTCCAGAATAGAAAAAAACATAAAAGGTATTCTTCACTGAGAAGGGAAAACTAGATGTTTGAAAAGATAGAAGTTTTTGAAAAAAGATACGATGAACTCAATGCGAAGCTTTACGATCCCGCAGTTGCCTCCGACTCGGAAAAATACACCGAGATCATGAAGGAACTCAACGAGATAACGCCGATCGTTGAAAAATACAAAGAGTACAAGGCAGCGGTCAGCGCTGAACGTGACGCAAAGCAGATGCTCGAGGAGGGCGCAGACGACGAGCTTAAGGAGCTTCTTTTAGACGAGCTGAAAACGTCGGCCGCAGATATCGAACGCACCGGAGACGAGTTGAAAATACTGCTTCTGCCGAAGGATCCGAACGACGAGCGGAATGTTATCGTCGAGATCAGAGCCGGAGCAGGCGGCGAGGAAGCGGCGCTTTTCTGTTCAACTCTGTTCCGTATGTATTCAATGTACTCGGAGAAGCGCGGATTCAGAACGGAGCTTCTTAACGTCAACGAGACGGAGCTTGGAGGCTACCGCGAGATCTCGTTTATGGTAAACGGCAGCGGCGCATATTCACGGCTCAAGTTCGAAAGCGGAGTCCACCGTGTCCAGCGTGTTCCCGACACGGAAAGCCAAGGGCGGATCCACACCTCAACGGTGACAGTCGCTGTTTTGCCCGAGGCACAGGAAGTCGAGCTTGATATCGACCCGAAGGATCTTAAAATAGACACGTTTAGATCGAGCGGCGCAGGCGGTCAGCACATCAACAAGACGTCATCGGCTATCAGGATAACACACCTGCCTACAGGTATGGTTGTTGAGTGTCAGGACGAGCGCAGCCAGTTCAAAAACAAAGATAAGGCAATGAAGGTTCTCAAGTCGAGACTCCTCAGCGAGAAGCGCGAGGCGCAGTCGTCCGCTATCGCCGCAGAGCGCAAGGCTCAGGTCGGCACAGGCGACCGCAACGAGCGCATAAGAACGTACAACTTCCCGCAGTCACGCGTCACCGATCATCGGATAGGACTTACACTGTACAAGATAGATCAGATAATCAACGGCGATCTTGATGAGATCATAGACGCGCTGATAACAGCCGACAGAGCAGAGAAGCTCAGGAACGAATAATGCAGAATTACTGTAGTCAGCCGCAAATGCGGCGCTGCACTCTCGATTTGAGAAACGTAACATCGGAATTGCCTGCAATTATTCAAGATAACTTTACAAATTAACAATAACAGGTAAATAAACGAACGGTACAATAGTACCTGACATTCCAAAAACGAGGGAGATCATGAACGGGAGAAATATCGTAAAATATCAAGGCATCCGCTGTGAGCTTTATGAGCATTATTACTCTCCCGACAGTCCGCCGTGCGTGAAGCTCATCTCATCGGGAGATATCCAAAAGGCAAAAAAGCTCGGATTTGAGTGCGCAGGCTTTCCCGATGAATGGGTAAGATATCTCACGCAAGCGGAGTATGAAAGCCTGACGGATTAGATCATTCACAGAGAAAAGAAAGCAAGTGTACACAAATGGAAACTAAGGTATTGCTGCCTACACAGGAGAATATTGAAACGGTCGGTCAGGCGCTGTCGCGCGGCGCTCTTGTCGGTATCCCGACCGAGACTGTCTACGGGCTTGCGGCAAATGCGCTCGACGGCGAGGCTGTATCGCGCATCTTCAAAGCAAAGGGAAGACCCGCCGACAACCCGCTGATCGTGCATATATCGGACATCTCACAAATAGAGCGTTTCGGTCTTGTACGCGAGATACCAGACGGCGCAAAAAAGCTGATGGACGCATATTGGCCGGGACCGCTGACCATAATCATGAAGAAGGGCGATGTTCCCGATGAGGTGACGGCGGGACTTGATACCGTGGCGGTGCGTTTTCCGTCTCACCCCGTTACACAGAAGATAATAGACGCAGCCGAATGTCCGCTGGCCGCTCCGTCTGCGAACACTTCGGGTAAGCCGAGCCCTACAACGGCGTATCACGTTCTGCACGATATGAAGGGCAGGATACCGTATATCGTGGACGGAGGAATGTGCGAGGTCGGCGTTGAATCGACTGTCATCACGCTTGCGGGAGAGACTCCCGTATTGCTTCGTCCCGGCGGCATAACGCCTGCACAGCTCGAAAGCGTACTCGGACATATAGAGATAGCAGACGCTGTTTTAAACAAGCTCAGAGACGGCGAGACTGCCGCAAGTCCCGGTATGAAATACAAGCACTATGCGCCCGGCGCGCGTATCGTTCTGATAAAGTCGGACGATGATAAGTACATCGAGTATGTAAATGCGCAAAAGGGTACAGGCGCAGCGGCACTTTGCTATGACGAGGACGTCGGCAGACTTGAAGTGAAGGCTTATCCATACGGCAAAAAGAACGACTACGACTCACAGTCGATGAGGCTGTTTACCGTGCTGCGCAAGATAGACGAGGACGCAGCAACACTTGTCTACGGGCGATGCCCCGATACCACGGGAAAGGCGATGGCTGTTTACAACAGGCTTATCCGCGCGGCAGGATTTGAGGTGATCGAGCTTGCGTGATTATAAGATCATAGGGCTTACAGGTCCTACGGGCGCAGGAAAAAGCACCGTATCCCGCGTGTTCGAAGAAAACGGCTTTGCGGTCATAAACGCAGACCGGGTCGCACGGGAGATCATGGAGCCGGGCGGAGTTTGTATTTTGCAGCTCTCGCTGGTATTCGGATCGGATATCGTAAAGGAAGACGGCACACTCGACCGCAGGCTTCTTGCAAAGCGCGCGTTTGCCGATAAAAGCTCCGCAAAGCTGCTCAACGATATAACGCATCCTCGGATATTCCTGCGAACGCTCGAAAAATGCAGGGAGCTTATCGACGGCGGACAGAGGCTCATACTCTTTGACGCGCCGGTGCTTTTCGAGAGCAATTCCGATTTGATGTGTGACAGCACGGTTTGTGTTACGGCGCCCGAGAGCGTGCGTACGGAGCGGCTTATGAAGAGAGACTATATTTCGCGGCAGGCGGTTAAGCAGCGTATATCGGTGCAGCACGGCGACGAATTTTACATATCCCGCTGTGACTATCACATAGACGGCGGCAAGCCGCTCGATGATGTAAAAAAGGCTGCAAAGATAATAATAGATAATATCATAAACAGATAAGGAATGTGTCTTATGAAGCGTTTGTTGGCGGCGCTGATGGTGCTGCTGTGCGGCTGTACTTCGTCTGCGGCGGCGCCGCAAAGTTCGGAGACTACAGTCTCCGCAAGGGATATACTCGGCAGTATCACGCTTTGCGGAGAGCCTCTTTGCGTTCCTTTCAAGGAACACGAGCTGCCCGGGGATTTTTCCTTCGGAGACAGCATAAACGTATATTCAATGGGCGAGCAGATGTATTACTGCCCGCTTGAATACGGCGGAGAGGCGGTCTCGGTCGTTTATCTGCTCGACTATAAAGAGAGTGAGGACACTCACTCCCTCACCGCCTGCTCGATAGGCTTTTCGGGCAGTGACAGGAGCGGATTTGGAAAAATGCTTTCGATCGGAGGCATAAATTCCGACAGCACGATAGACGATGTTATAACGAGGTTCGGTCAGCCGAAGCAGCGGTCTTACGGTTCCAACGGCATGGTGACGCTTGACTACAGCGAAGACAATATCCATATCTCATTCAGGGGGAAGCACCGTGAAGGTCTCGACAGAGCGACGGTCTTCTGCCGATAAAACATTCGGTGATAATTATGGCAAAAAATAAAAAATCTGACGGCAGAACGCCGTTTACGATAGCTGCCGTGATGTTCGGTCTGCTTATCGCGGCATCGGTCGGACTTTTCATATTCTCAACGGTGATAAGCGGCAAAACATCGCAAAAATTCAACGAGAGTATGTATCCTGTCAAATATGAATACTATGTAGAGACTTACGCCAAGGAGTATAACGTGGATGTCTGCCTGATCTACGGAGTTATCAGAACGGAGAGCGGGTTTGATCCTGAAGCCGTCTCGCAGGCAGGAGCGATCGGACTTATGCAGATAATGCCCGATACGTTTACATGGCTTCAGAACTACCGCACGGAATTTATGCCCGAGAAGCTGCTTGACGCAGACGAGCTGTATAAGCCGCAGGTCAACATCGAGTACGGAACTTATATGCTGAGATATCTGCTCGATCATTATGACGGCGATAAGTCCCTTGCGATAATTGCGTACAATGCGGGCTACGGTAATGTAGACAACTGGCTTTCCGACGGTACTATCCCGAAAAGCGGAGTTACAAGCGCCGACGTACCGTTTACGGAAACGGCAAATTACCTTACGAGAGTAACGGAAGCAATGGAGATGTACCGCACGCTCTACTACGATGAGCTTGAATATTATACAGGCTCTGACGGCGACGAACAGACATCCGCACAAACGTTTACAAGCTCCGAGGAAATTATTTCGGAAGAAACAGACACCGGATATACGGAGTATGAGGAGGAGCCGTCCGAGTCCGGAAATTACGATGATTACAGCGATGATTATTACGGGGACTACGACAATACATACGCCTTTGAGGGAGACGGCACAGGCGTTGGATACTGGGACGAGGAAGAGTGGTAAAAGCGAAAAACGCTTTGTCTATGTTCCGTATTTCAAATTGGCAATTTCACATTTTTATCAAGGGAGATGTTACAATAAATATGGCAGAGAAGAAACGATTTACACGCGAGAAGATCGCACCGGGCGTTCATTTCAACACTATTTTTGATGACAGGTTCAAAACAAGCCGTATACTCATTGCTATGTCCTCGGACATCGAAGAGGACAAGGCAGCGGCGATAACGTCGCTTGCGGGACTGCTTGTCCATTCTACGGGAAAGTACCCGACGTTTCTTGAGCTTTCAAGAAAGCTCGATTCGCTTTACGGAATGAATATTTCCGGCTCGAGCGGAAAGCACGGCGAAAATCAGATGCTCTATCTCAGCGCATCGGGCATCAACGACCGCTACAGTCTCGACGGAGAGTCTGTTTACGAAGAAATGGCGAAGCTGCTGTGCGGCGTTCTTTTTGACCCGAACGTCAGGGACGGAGAATTTGCGCCCGATGATTTCAAACAGGAGAAGCGCCAGCTCCTTGACGCGATCGACGCGCAGTTCAACGATAAGCGCGCTTATGCAAAAAAGCGTTTTCTCGAAACTATGTGCAGTGAAGAAAAGTACGGCGTTAACCTCTGCGGAACAAAGGAAAGCGTTGAGGCGCTCACCTCAAAGATGGTATACGAGCAGTACAGGGAGCTTGTTAAAACGGCAAAGACAGAGATCCTTTGCCTGTGCTCCAACGATACAGAAAACGTAAAGAGGATCTTTACGGAAAACTTTGAAAAGGTCGAGCGTGATGTGAAGGAAAATGAAACGCTCGTTGTCCGCTGCGCGGAAGATGTAACGGAAAAGACTGACGTTGAAGACGTTGTTCAGTCGAAGCTCATGCTCGGCTTCAGAACAGACTGCGCCGAACCCGAGGAGGACGTTGACGCTATGAAGCTGATGTGTACCGTGCTCGGAGGTACGGCACATTCCAAGCTGTTCAACAATGTCCGCGAGAAGCAGAGTCTCTGCTATTACTGCGTGTCGGGAGTTGATTCCACAAAGGGCATAATGACTGTCGAGAGCGGTGTTGAAAAGGAAAATATCGAAAAAACGAAGGCAGCTATCCTCAAAGAGGTTGAGGATATGAAAAACGGAGTCATCACCGAAGAAGAAATAGAGAGCGCAAAGCTCAGCCTTGCAAATGCCTGCATCACTTCGACAGATCTTTCATCGGGTACTCAAAGCTGGTATCTTACTCAGATACTCAAGGGTACGTGCTACACGCCCGAAGAGCAGGCGCAGCGCTACTCTGCGATCACTAAGGATGAGATCGTCAGAGCCGCAAAGAAGCTCACTCTCGATACGGTCTATGTTCTGACCGGCAGCGGCGAAGACGGGGAAGGAGAATGATACATTGGAAAGCTTGAATATAAAAACGGTCGAAAGCTCCATTGTGGGCGACAAGTACTACCTGATAGATCACCCCTCGGGACTTAAGATCTACGTCTACCCGAAAAAGGGCTACAAATCGACTTATGCTATTATCGGAACAAAGTACGGATCGGTAAATACGCGATTTAAGGTTGACGGCGGCAAGGAGATCTCCGTCCCCGACGGCATCGCGCATTATCTCGAACACAAGCTGTTTGAGAGCGAGGACGGCGACGCTTTTGCAAAGTATGCGAAGACGGGAGCTAACGCCAATGCGTATACTTCGTTCGAGAAAACGTGCTATCTTTTCTCGTGTACGGAGAAATTCGAGGAGTCTCTCGAGATACTTCTCGATTTCGTTCAGTCGCCTTACTTTACTCCCGAGACTGTAGCAAAGGAACAGGGCATCATCGGGCAGGAGATCAAAATGTATGATGACTCTCCGAGCTGGCGCGTGATGTTCAATACGCTTGTCGGAATGTATCGGAAGCATCCTGTCAGGATAGATATAGCGGGTACGGTCGAGTCGATCGCTGAGATCACCGCCGAGAAGCTCTATGACTGCTACAACAGCTTCTACAATCTGCATAATATGGCGCTTTGCGTTGCGGGAAATACTACGGTCGATCAGGTGCTCTCAGTCTGCGACAGAATGCTCAAGCCGTGTGAACAGCACGAGGTCGAGTGCATTTTCGAAGACGAGCCTTATGAGGTAGCGCAGAGCAAGATCGAGCAGAAATTCCCTGTGACGATCCCGATGTTTGATCTCGGCTTCAAGGAGAACATCGGCAGCGAACCGATCTCTGCCGAAAAGTGCGCGCACACTGATATACTTCTCTGCGCGCTTGCGTCCCAGTCAAGTCCTCTTTACAACAAGCTGCTCGATATGGAGCTTATCAACACTACCTTCGATTTTGAGCGTATGGAGGGTCCGAACTATGCCGCAATACTCTTCGGAGGCGAATCGCGCGATCCCGAAAAGGCGGCGCAGGTCATCAAGGAATATATCGACAAGACAAAGGCGGAGGGCGTAAACAAGGCGGACTTCGAGCTTGCAAAGAGAGCCGTTTACGGCAGCACGATCACCGACTTCAATACAAACGAGAATATCGCCAACGTGATGATCGATATGCATTTCCAGGACAGGGAGCTTTTCTCTTATGTGGATGCGATCAGAAATGCAACGCTTGACAACATAAACAAAAGACTGTCCGAGATACTCGATACAAACAACTGCACTCTTTCGATCGTCCGCGGATAATGTAATCATTTAAGAATAATTCGCAAAATTATTACAAAATAATACAAAAAATATCACTCCCGCGGATTCAAAGCCGCGGGATACTCTTTTTATGTGAAAAAATTGAAATACACCTCGAAAAATGATGCCAAACGGCGAAAAATGGGGGCAAAAACACTCAATATGAACATTTTGCACGAAAAATCGCTGAACAATTTGTTAATCAAATGAAAAGTTTGTTGTTGCAATATATTGAATTTTCCATATAAATATGTTACAATATTTAGTGAATTTCGGAGTTTTTTACGAAGTGTGTGTGTTACAGTTCTGTAAACTGCGTCTGCATCATAAATATACGGAGTGATTTTAATGCATTTTGCTATATTTAACGGTGCGGCAAAATCACAAGGGAATCTACTTCACAATGCTTCGTGGCTCCGGCCGTTTACATCAAATAATCAATCAGCCGTCGGATATGCTTTTGCGTGTCTTAGTACAGCTAATGAAAGGATGATATTATCACATGAGCTACTACAAGATAAAATGCGTTTACTGCCTTGCCGATGTTCCAGCTTACTCGGCTCTTTACAGACTCAATGCAAACGACCTCGAGTTCGGCTACACGGAGAGAGATGCCGATGATTACAATGTCAGCGAGGATCTCGATGACAACTTCTTCGGCAATGCCATGACCGGAATGGGCGGCGGCAACGATATGTTCAGCTCCGGCTCGGGCTCATCGGACAATGCTCAGTTCGTAACCGGAAACGATCTGCAGAAGCATGCAGAGGCCGTTAAGGTCATCAATGCGAAAGGACTCAAGCTGCCGAGATATGTCGGTCAGGAGAACTGCATCGAAAAGGGCGCTCTCGTAATGGGCTACGAGGTAAAGGGCCTCAAGATCGGCAACAAGCTGTATGACGGCAAGATCACAAGGAAGTACTGCCCGCACTGCAAGAAGCGTCTTCTTGCCGAAGCAGGCACGATCCCGATCTTTACTATTGCTATGATCGGAAACTCGACGGCAGGCAAGACGGTATTCCTTACCATGCAGGCATTCGAGTACATCCACGGCAACTACGACACAAACGTACACAAGGGAAAGATCATCGTTAACTGGGTAGATTCTCACCTCGATTCAAACGAGAGCGACGTTATCTATCAGACGGCAGCCAAGTTTGCCGAGACGGGCGAGTTCCCCTCCACAACACAGGTAATCCCTCCGCCGCACTGCCTCAAGGTCAGCTACAGACCCGTTGAGAACGGCAAGGTCGGCGACGAAAATACAACGACATGTATCCTCTGCTTCAGAGATGCTATCGGAGAGCTCTTTACCCAGACGGGTGAGCAGACGAGCAGTGAGAACTATCAGAGAACGGTACAGATCTGCCAGAGAGTAGACGGACTTATGGTTCTTAACGATCCGTTCGCACTGACATACGTCAGAAAGCAGCTCCCGCAGATCACGGGCGTATCAAGAGATATGACAGCGCAGGTAGCTATGTCGGGTACGGTACAGAAGATCTTCAGCATTATTGCAGCAAACGCAGCGGTAAAGAAGCCGACAGTCTGCCTTATGACGAAGTCCGACGAGCTCGTAACATACGGCGAGAAGCTCGGAATCAACCCGAACAGCCCCGTTGTTGCCCGCAACTATAACGTAAAGTACTTCGCAGGTATCCCCGGAAGAAACTGGGCAAGAGAGGTATATCAGCCGCTTACAAGACACACAAAGAGCGTTCTTCAGAAGCTCGATCAGGGCGGTAACTGGATGAGCACCATCGATCAGTTCTTCACGAACGCTGCTCATATCCCTGTATCCTCCGTAGGCTCCAATGTCAAGATCCTTGACCTCCTTGTACCCGGTGACGGCGGCACAAGAAAGATCAAGAGGATCGTTACTATCAAGCAGTTCGAAGAGTACAACGCTCTTAAGACAGACAAGGAGAAGCTTGAGTATGCGAAGAAGATCGTTGAGTCTCCCGTTCCTGCTGACGATGTTCAGCCGAGATTCCTGGAGCTTCCTCTGCTCACATTCCTTATGAAGTTTGATATGATTCCGGCTATGGACGATGAGACATACAACGTTCAGCCTGACTATAACTACGAAGTCTGGTACAAGAACTGCGCTATGCAGTTTAACGAGAAAGAAGGAGCGATCAGCTCCGAGAAGCCTGAGTATGTGCTCAAGGTCAAGAGAGATAACGTATTCTCAAGGTTGTTTGGTGGTGGAGCTAAGAAATGATCGGACAGCATTTGATCCTGCGCTGCACAAAGGGCTGCTACGACAGCACGGCAATCGCAGGTTTGAAAACTGCGGCAGTTTCTGAAAATGTAAGCAGCTTCCCGTCGCCACGTCAGCAGGAGCTGAACAAGGTGATCTCCGAGCACGCCGCATTCCCCGATGTGTCGGTAAGAAGCGGTTCGGAGGACAACAGAGGCGTTCTGCGTCTGTTCGGTTACCGAGGCGTGCTGATGGCGATGAGAACGTTCCGTGTCCACGATCTGTGCGACACAGGAGGCAGCGTTTCTTTCACACACACATATATGATCGCGGATGATAACACGGGTGAGGACAGAAAATATATCCTCGATCACCCCGAGAGCCTGTCAACGCTTTCCTGCTTCGATGATTACAAGAGTGTAGCGGAGAGAACCGAGGGAGGACTCAAGAGCGGCAATCCGGTAAAGGTCAACAGCTCGCTGAAAATGCCTGACCGGGATCTCCCGAAGTTTGACGGCGGCGTATTTGAGCGCTGCGGTATCGATCGCGAGACATTCGCAACAATAATAGCGGCTATATGCCATCATGTTTCCACAAAGGGCTGGATAGGTCTTATGACTCCGAATATCACGGAGCAGACCTGGGACGCTCAGGGCGGAAGCTACGAGGGCGAGCAGATAATCACAGGAATCATGGCTCTGCTCCCCGATTGTATCACAAGATTTTTCAGCGCCGTATCTTACTGGAATGACAACCCCGTCAGCGATGTTGTCAAGGATTACCAGTTAAGGATCCTCTCGGGAAAATTCACGGAGAATCTGATAGATAAGGACATCTCGCTGTTTGATCTCCAGCACGGTCAGATCAATACAGAGGTGCAGCCGGGCGCATTCGGCAGATATCTCTGGGATATCAAGGACAATCCCGAGGAGATCGAAAAATTCCATAATTCTATCACGATGGCGTTCGGAAAGAATGTCGATAAGATCGCAAAGCTGCCGTCTCTTATGGATGCGCTGACCGAACTGCACAAGATGATCTCGGGACAGCAGATCGACGAGCAGGCGACTCTTGCGGAGTTCCTCGTTTCTATCGGACTTTCACTCCCCGCATTTCCTACTATCTACAAGAGCACCGCAATGCTAATCATGGGTATGAAAGACCGTCAGGAGCCATGCTCGGACAAGCTCGAGAGCGTTATAATGACGCTGCTCAAAAAGCCCGATGTGCAGAAGCTCAAGGTGTGTTACGAGAACCTGATCTCGCTTCTGATGATAAGTATAAATGCGGGCACCGCCAAGGAGAAGACGATCTCTATGATCGCCGAGCAGCTTGACGACCGTGATATAGACGATTACAGAGATCAGTTCGGCAAGTATCTTGAAGAACTGAAGGCAGATGAAAACGCAAAGCCGAGCTATTCTATGCTCAGCCTGCTTATCGAAGCTCAGGATATCCCGATGCTCCACACGCAGAAGGACGACATCATGGCGATAATCGCCAAGTGTTACCAGAATGCGCTCGACAGTCAGGATTATGAGCTTTGCGCAAAGATGACGACGAAGCAGCTTCGCCGTGACGAGCCTGCCGACAATGTTGCGCAGATCTGCAAGCGTGTTGTAGAGCTTACAGATTACGTATCGCCCGAAACGAGCAGCGAGCTTGTTGCAGCTATCGGCGATCAGATGGACAGATTCGAGCAGTATGATGACTCCATTCTCAGCATGGGCAAGGCTATTTTCGGTCTTGAAGAGGAGTGTGACATCGCTGCTTATCCCGACTTCTTCCCGCTGTTTATGAAGCTTCTCCGCCACGGTATAATTGCCGACAGAGAGTACATTGACAATGTGTGGATGAAGCAGTATATATTCGTTGTTCAGAACACTAACGGTGACGAGTATCTCTTCCCGGAAATGTTCCTCGGCGACCCGTCGCTTGAGGCATTCTCCGAGTCGATGTATCTTGTCGAGCTCGGACGTCTTGATTCGAACGTCGGCTATCTCTCCTCGTGGGAGGGTATTGATGCGATCATTTCGGGAGATCTTGAAAACAATCCCGTCAAGGCGTTTGAAAATGTTCAGAGCATAATGGATCACAACCCGCCGGAAAATAAAGAGCAGCTTCTTGCCGAGATCGCAGGCACTGTGAAGATGTACGCTCTTTTCCTTGCGCTGTACACTCCGAATTCCGACCGCGCCGACTACCTGCTTGATTATCTGATGCAGGATATGAATGCGTTCGATATGCTTATTGAGGCGGCGGAGACATACGGCTTTGTGGGTAAGCTGCCCGATGCGTATATCTACCTTTGGACAAATGTATATGCAGCATTTGCAAACGATCCGACAATGATCGAGAATTGCTGGCTCGGTATCCTCGATACCGAAAGCAAGATCATCGAAAAGCCGTACTGCGAGGAGATCATGGCTCATTACGCCGATTACTTCAAAGTCGTTTTCGAGGATATCACAAAGATCCCGGAGATCAAGGAAGATTATATCGCACTTCTGTACAGAGGTGTTATCGACTACAAGTGGGACAAGGCTCTCGGTCTTGACGATCAGGCAGTCGATATCGTTGAGATGTGTTCTCTGATAGACAACGGAACTACCGAGTATACCGTCGATTACTTTATAGACAAGATCACTCGATATGTAAGGTCGGGCAGAGGTCCTCTTGCGCCTGACGTTGAGAATCTTACTCTCTGCACAAAGAGGATCAACCGCTATCTCAACAACCAGCGCCGCCACATTATGGAGGATCGCACGTACGTAGACCGAGACAGGATAACAGTTTTGTCTCTTGCAAGAATGTATGTGCATAAGCACGACGAGTCACATTCGCTCTACTATCTGAAGGGCATCTGCGAAGGTGACGATCACTGGATCGCTTCGCTGTATGTGATGTTTGCGCTGAAGTACCTCTATGTTATCGAAAACGAGGAATCGGAGTATATTTCAGATTTCCTTGATACGCTGCGCAAGATCATTCTCAATTCCTCGGGCGCAGGCAGAAATACACTGCTTTCCGCCGAGAGCCAGGACGCATACCACAGCTACATTCAGCCTCACCTTTATCAGGATCAGCAGAAGCCGATCTTTACGGCGGCACGAAGTACGGGCAACCCCGATCTTATTGCTATGTTTGAGATCCATGTTACAAAGGAAAGACCGAAGGGCAGCGGCGGACTGTTCGGCAAGTTCAAGAGATAAAACAAATTGCATAAAACACAAAATCCCGGAGCGTTCACAAGTGAGCGTTCCGGGTTTTTATATAGTGAAGATAGTAATTGTATAATTTTAATGGGCAGTCACTCTCGCGGAATAAAAGAATCAATCTGCAATACCTGACAGCGGAATTGCCTGCGGACGCTTGTCCGCGTAAGTGTACAATTTTAGTTGGCAGTCACTCT
>ONIC01000164.1 GCA_900317815.1 uncultured Eubacteriales bacterium
ACTGATTAAATCACTTCCTTCGGACTGAGCGACCGAAGGAAGTGCCTGTGGTGCACTCATCTTGCCGGCATCTTTTTGTCAAATTGCTCAACCGCAGGAGATCACCTTGACATTTGATCGAAATAACAGTACAATTATCAAAAATAAAAGGGTGATGCGTTATGCAGAACGATCGAGAAATATACGAATTTTACAATAACGGTGCGGAGATCGATCGCCTTGAACACGGGCTGGGCGCTGTTGAATTTTACCGCTCAAAGGAGATCATCTCCGACTACATCACGAAAAAAAGCGTGATATACGACATCGGCGGCGGTATCGGAAGATATTCAGAGTGGCTCGCCGAACAGGGTCACGATGTAACGCTTATTGAGCTTGCGCCGGCGGCGGTCGAATATGCGAAAAAGAATATGAAAACGCCGTATAAAGCGGAGGTCGGAGACGCAAGAAATATTGACAAGCCCGACGACAGCGCTGATGTTGTGCTGCTGATGGGACCGCTGTATCATTTGCAGGAGAGATCAGATCGTAAAAAGGCGCTGGATGAAGCTCACCGAGTTTTAAAAAAAGGCGGTCTGCTGATCGCTGCGGGCATATCGAAATTCAGCACCGCAACATGGGCGCTCTCTACCTACGGCAGAGATAACGATTTCCTCGATGACGATGTTTACATGGATATGCTCAGACGGGAGATGATTTACGGTGAACACGACCGCCCCGAAAAGTATCCGTTTTTTATCGCAAACGCATTTTTTCACCATGTTGACGGTATGGAGAACGAACTGCATATCGCTGGCTTCTATATAATGGACACACGAGCGGTCGAGGGCACCGTATGGATAACGCCTATGCTCGACGAAAGATGGAACGATACTCTCGGCAGGGAAAGGCTGCTCGAACTCATTCACCTGACGGAAGATGAGCGTACCATGATAGGAATGAGCCCGCATTTTTTGACAATCGGTAGAAAGGTATAATGAACGTGAACCCGATGATTTTTTGAGTATGCAAGTGTTCCGGGAGTCTGTGAAGCGGCAGATTGGTCTCAACACAAGACAAAGGAAGCGTCGAAAACCATTCTCGATATGTTTATCAGTGAGAAGAAAACATTTGCCACAGAGTATAACGAAAAGATAATGAATTACAGCAGACAAGGGATAATCTGCGTGTGAAATTGGAGAAACTGTTATGCGGCTGATACATGAATTTGCGCCGATATACGACGATCGGTCACGGGTACTTATACTTGGCAGCTTTCCGTCTGTGAAATCACGAGAACAGAATTTCTACTACGGGCACCCTCGGAATCGCTTTTGGCGGCTCATTGCAGAGATATGCAGCGAACGTGTGCCTGTTACAACAGACGAGAAAAAAGCGCTGTGTCTTGAGCATGGAATAGCACTGTGGGACGTGATACAGTCGTGCGAGATAGAAGGCTCAAGCGACAGCACCATAAAAGATGCGGCTGTAAATGACCTGAGCGTGATACTCGACAGCTGCGATATCAGGCAGATATTCGTAAACGGCAGCACAGCGTACAAGCTGTTTGAAAAATATCAGCAAAAGGTGATAGGCAGAACGGCAGTCAGGCTGCCCTCGACAAGCCCTGCAAATGCGGCGTGGAGCTTTGAGCGACTGTACGGCGAGTGGAGCGCCATCGGGAAATATATCGAAAAAAGGTGAGATGATTATGAGCATAGGCATGAAACGAGGAACGGTATATCTCGAAAGCCACCGCTTGGAATGGGAAACGGCAGCAGCGGAAACGATACGGGTAATAAAGAACGTGCTCGGGAGCACAGCTATCGATGTTCGTCACATCGGAAGCACATCTGTCAGGAGTATTCCTGCGAAGCCTATAATTGACATTGCCGTCGGTATTGATGATTATGAAGCAGTGCTCTTGAAAAGAGACGTGCTCGAAGCAGAGAATATCATTTTCAGATTCGACGAAAGACCGGAGCAGCTTCTTTTTGCCATGGGCGACTTTGGAAAAGATACACGAACGCACCATATCCATGTTGTAAAATACGGTTCGGAAGAGTGGGAGAACTACCTGAACTTCAGTGATTATCTGAATGAGAACACCGCCGCTGCAGAGAGATATGCAGCGCTGAAAACCGCTCTTGCAGAGAAGTACCCTAATGACCGAATTGCATACACGAACGGAAAAAGCGAGCTTATCGGCGAGCTGCTTGAAAAAGCACGGAAATGGAGAGAGTCGAAGGAGCAAACATCATGAACATTCTGAACATACACGGTTACAAAGGAACACCGCACAATGCGGCATATTCGGCGCTGTGCGGCTTTGGTGAAAGTATTACTGCGCCCGTAATGGATTACGACAGCGAACAGCCCGAAGCAATACTGAAAGAGCTGCTCGATATTTGCGCAGCGGAAGATTTCGACATGATAGTCGGAACGAGTCTCGGAGGCTTTTTTGCGTCTGTCATTGCGGCTAAACTGAAAAAGCCCCTGCTGCTTGTCAATCCTTGCCTGCTGCCGCAGACAGTCATTCCGGCGCTCGGTTATGAGGGCGATACACATTGGTTTGACGAAATGTCGCCCACGCTTGGAGCGCTTGACATTGGGCGTGTTCGCTGCATTATTGGCGGCAAAGACGAGATAATCGGCGACCATTCCGCTACGAAAAAACTGCTCGGCATGGAGCGGATAATCGTGATACCCGAAGGTATGCACTCAGGCGCAACGCTGGAGCTTGACAAGCATTTCCCGATGATGGCGAGGGAAGTTTTGATTAGTGATTGTTAGGGAGATACTGATTAAATCGAGTGCTCATATTGCGCCGTCAGATTTTTAGGCAAATTGTTTGAAAAAAACGAAGTAATACTGACGTATTTCAAGGCTTTTGAGTTCAATTTGACCGAAAGATACAAGCAAGATTGGTACTCAGTCCGCAGGACGTAATTTATTCAGTGGCTCCTTAATCTGATGCAGTTTGTCGAAAAATCAAAGAGCATCATATCGCAATGCCCGCTTCAATTATGTTCTAAAGAAAACGCTCAAAACCTTATCAAACGATACTACTTCTTACATTTTCCGTACTTCTGATCTCTGCTGTTAGGCTTGTCGGTATCATAAAGGTGAACGGCTGATGAGATAACCCGGTACAACAACGAATGCGAAGAAAGCTAAGCTGACCAGTGTGAATATCTTGATGAATTTCTTTCCGCTTTGGGGAAACTCTCTTACATAAAGCCGATAATTGATGACGGAGGCAAGTGAGCCGATCAGCGTACATAGGCCGGCTGAATCCAGGCCGTAGAGCAGAGCACCTTTATTTGCAGCGAAGGGGTATAGAACAATAGATGCCGGAACGTTAGATATGATCTGGCTCAAAAGAATACTCCATACATACTCATGCCCCGCTACGTTTGCTTTCAAGAAAGCGGAAATACTCTCATTTGACGCAACGGACGATGAGAAAATAAAAAAGCAGAAAAATGTGAGCAGCAATACATAGTCCGTCTTCAGAAGGATATGTTTATCAATAATAAAAATTGCTGCGGCAACAATAAGAACCGCACAATACCATAATTCCGTTCTGGTCACGATAGTGATTATTACGAGTGTGAATACTGCAAGGTATGCAAAACGATGACGTTTTCTTTGCTCATCTTGTGAGCCAAGGAAATCAAACTGCTTTATGCCTGTTTCCTGTTTGATGTCTTTGCAGTAAAGCGCGGTCACAAATATTATCAGCAGCACACCGGAGATCAGCCATATCGGAAACATATAAAAAATAAATCTTGCTGCCGATACACCGGACTGACCATAGATAAACAGGTTTTGCGGACTTCCGAACGGAGTTAGCAAAGACCCTCTGACCGCGGCGATATTTTCCATGCTTATAACAGGGAGAATGTATTTTTCTTTATTCCCTGCACGAAATAAAATAATCGTCAAAGGAACAAAAATAATCAGCGATACATCATTGGTGACGAACATTGAAGAGAAGAAAACAGAAAATACCAGAAATAAAGATATTCCGACCATTGTGTTGATATTTCCCGCAAGTTTAAGGATCGGAAGAAAAATGTTTTCTTTTTTGAAGCCTTCAAGTACGGTAAGCATCATAAAAAGCGTGCCTAAAGTACGCCAGTCTATATCTGTCAGTAGTTTTGGCGATGGCGGAGTGATGAAAAGTGCCGCTGCCGCTGCAGCAATCGAAACGGTAAGCATAGGTTCATTTTTTAAAAATTCGAGTATCTTTTTCATAAAAAGTTCCTTTGCAGACTTTATTATCAGGTCATCATCTATTATAATTATACCTTTTATTAGTTTGGTTTACAAGAGCAAAAAAACAATATCAATATACATCGCAGAAAAGGCAGACCCAAAAGGAGTCTGCCTTAAATCGACAATTGTATCTATCCATCAAACCGAAAATTCTCCATATGAAGCGCGGCAATTCTCCGATACTGTTCTTATCACGCCCTGCGAACATCTTCTCTACACTGTTTCTTCTTTTCATCGCTGCCGCCGCATACGTAATCCATACTCGTACCGCCGATTTTAACGCTTCCGTTTTTTGCACTGCAAATCATAGGCGTACACTCCAATGCAGCATTTATCACTTTCATTATACAGCGGCATTCTACCGTAAATCAATATTTTCCGGCAGGAAACAGCAAATATTCCGTTCCCCGTTCTTGTATTTTTATCGGCATATATATACTTGTTTTTCGGGGGAAATCGAGGGAATCGAGGAAAGCGGAGGAAACCTCATTTTCAAAAAAATATCGCCGGACAGTGTTTTATAGCATAAAAAAAGCAGCCCTGCTCGGACTGCTTCTTTTATTGATCTTACCACTGTTTATCTATATACGGAGTATCTTCTACTCCTTTTTCATTTAGCTCGGAAACCATGCGGTCAAGCTTTCCTTTCCACATTTTACTGAACCATTCTGTATGACCGAAACATTTTACAATAGTCGGACTAATGGCATAATATGTGCGAATAAACGCTCTGCCGTACCACGTTTTGGCTAACGTGTAGTCACGATAACGGCGCAGCGTCCAGACCTGCGGACAATCATACGAGCCGTAGACGGCGGTCGCAACGTAGCAGCCCGAGTCGGCGGGCGCGAGTGTTATGTCGGATCCTTGGATAGTTTCCTTGCTTCCGTCCATGTACTCTATATTCGCACTTGTAATCACAACCATACTAATGGAATTATTGTACCATAAGTTTTCACCTAAAAAACCACTAGAACCATGCGGATTGATCGGCCCCGTTATTCTTATGCCGTAATTTGAAACGTGTTTGATTGAGCATTCTACGGGATCATTTACGGCGTTATACGGCGTGAAATAGATTAATATGTACTTTATGATCTTCTCGCTGTTGTTGACAAGTGTGCCCTCGACACTGACACCCCCTGCTGAGTTCGGACCCACATGCCAACCGTCCGAACTCTCATGACCGATACGAAAACCTTTAATCGTAATTCCCATTTGTTGATCCTCCTGAAAATATAATTTAAAAACAAGATGTTTTAATATTATTGTACATCCATAGTTTGTATTTGTCAACAACTATTGATGATTTTTATAAACTTTTGTTTCATTTATACTATTACCTTAGAGGTGATAGTAATGGATTATCCATATAAAGAAACAGGAAACAGAATTTTAAATACACGTTTATCAAGAGGATTCACACGAGAAAAGCTTGCCGAAAAAGCAGATATATCGGTGCAATTTCTCGCCGACATAGAAAAGGGCAAGAAAAGCATGACTATTACAACGCTTCGCAATATTTCATCTGCCCTGCTTGTAACGACAGACTACATTGTAAACGGAAAAGAAGACACTTCTTTGGAAATTGAAAACGAGATTTTAGAGATCTTTCGCATTATACCGCCCGACAAACGGTCTAATGCTCTCGAACTACTCAAAATCTTTGCGAAAGCTGTCTGCTGAATTTTTCTCATTATTTCCTATACCTCAGCCATTCGTCTCGACTGAGGTCTTTTGTTTTTACAAGTACCTTCATTTTTAGCACCTCCATTTTCGTTTTAATATGCCTACGGCAATCATTGTTATAATATCTGCTTGAATGGCGGTACTTTTTAAAGCAAAAAAGAAACCTCTATGCCGCAAAGCATAGAATCACAAATAAGCTAAACCGCCCTCCTAATCTCTCCGGAGGGCTGATTTGAGTTATACACCATACGATACAACTTGAAAAGGTTCACAGCTTATTTTCCGCAAAGAAATCACGTTTATTAAATCCCGCCGTCATAAATCTCCACGCCGCTTTTCTGCCCGTCAGCCACTCGATGTGCGCGTCGTTCTTCGTATTCTCAGCCATTCTCTTTGCCAGAAAATCCGCAACGACATCGGGATAATCTCCGAGGATATTGTACACCCTTTTCGTCTTTTCAGGGAGCTTGATCTCGTTCTCACTGCCGAGCGATCTCACGGTAAAATCGGTTATCATAATGCCGGGAGACAGTCTGCCGATCTTGACTTTGCTGCCCGATTCTTCAAGCTCCTTTGCAAAGGCTTTTGTAAAATGCGTCAGCGCGCGCTTGCTTGTGCCGTACAGATTAAGCCCCGTCATCATGGCGTCGTTGCTGCCGTAGCCCTCGACATTGTAAATAAAACCGCCCGTGCTCTGCGTTTCCATCTGCCGCTTTGCGAGTATACTGCCCATCATCGCCGCACGCAGATCGATATTGAGAAGAGCGTCGATCTCGCTTTCCGCAAGCTCCCACATCGGTTTCATCGGCTGATTCACGCCTGCATTGTTCACCCAGATATCAATACTACCGAACTCTGAAACAGCCTTTTTTATCATGGCGTTTATGTTGTCCGTTTCCGCAGCACTGCCGCAAAAGCCTGTGACAGCGCCGTCCGCTTTGATCGCACGAAGTTCCGCAAGCGAGTTTTCATGACGCTTTTCATTCACGCCGTTTATCACGATATTGAAGCCTTGTCTGCGGAAGCATTTCGCAAGCTCAAATCCAAGCCCCCTCGTGCTTCCGGTTATTACTATTGTTTTCATGTGGTGCCTCCTTAATTTTACACCTTGAATCTAAGAACACTTTCTTCATCGTTTAACCGAACGAGTTCCGGTTCGTAAGGTGCTGCCACTCTGTTCCAAAATTTTTTCGCACCCGTATTTTTTGCGTTGTACTTTATCTCCCACTCTCCGCGATGTCGGGACAAGATAAGCTGCGCCGCACCCATTGCGAAATGATTTCGACGATGTGCAGGAAAAATCGTAAATTCCGCCATAGTGTAGTCCAAATGGCGTCCAATAAATGAATACGGATTGAGCATCGCAAATCCAACCAAAGTATTATCGTTTAAAATAAAATACGCTATCCTATTCGGGTCTGTAAAATACTCATCGAAATGGCCGTAATGATAATTTCCGTTCTCGTCCATCGGATCATCGTAGTAATTCGTCATTTCATACAGATATTTTTGATTGATGTTCCAAAGCAGATCTCTGTCCTTTTCCGCTGCCTTCCGCAATCTTATCACAGAGCGTCACCCCTTTTCATGTATTTCATTTCACCTTAAGTCTGTTTGTTTTTCCTTTACCTGTAATCTTCTTGATATTATTATACTTCAACGCAGATTTTATAACAATATAATTTCATCGGGTTACTCGATATTTTTCTGCCGAGTAACTCGACAAATATCTGCTCGATTGCCCCGATATACCAAAACTTCGATCCTGCGTTATCGGAAATATCAAAGCTGTCCGCCGATCAAAGACTGATATTCGTTATCGACGAATACCCCTACCTCGTAAATCCGATAAATCTATCTCGTCAAGATTGCAGCATATCATAGATCAAACTTGGCAGTCGGGGCAGCTTCAAGCGGAAGTGAATATATCATAGGCTCCTGCAAATACCGCAACGAAAAGATCGGCGTTGATGAATTGGAGCTGCTGAAGCATTACGCTTACGTGTTTGACAAGGGAACAAAAACATCACTGCTTCATCTTCTCACTCTGAGGATTTACAGATCAGCTTTTGCAGCAAACAGATGAGGTCACGCTGCTGACACTTGATGATATTTACAGGTGAATAAAGTTAAACTGTCGCAGTTGAACTTATCCAAATTATCCTGTCAAATCCCCCGCTTTCCTCTCCGACCGCGATGTTTTAGAAAAAAAGTGCACCAAACCAAAAAATCAATCCCGAAAAGCCGCATAACAATGCGCTTTTCGGGATTTTTGCTGCTATTCGTACTCAATAGACAGAACTTTTTCCGGCTTCCAAACCGGACTGAATGATGTATTCTGATATTTTTCCTGCACAAATTTCACCTGTTCCGGTTCGTTTTGAAAAAACAGTACCAAAATAGTACCGGCAACGGCGGCTTTCTCTTTCGGTGAGTACATCTCAAAATTTTCAATACTTCTTCTTTTTTGTCGAGCCGCTGCCGATTCAATTCCGACACTTTTCCGACGTTCCGTTTATGGCATTTTACGATTCTGTGGTGGTTTTTACATACTGATTATAGCACAAAAGCATTGTGGGTATCAAGAGGAAAGATTACAATTGCATGAGATCCCTCCATATTGAGTGTGAATCTAT
>ONIC01000109.1 GCA_900317815.1 uncultured Eubacteriales bacterium
AATATAAAGGATGCCGTGAAGATCGAAAAGATCCTTCGTGAGGCGCTCGATCCGAATGAGTCAAACGACTTCTGCCACCGCCTTGTGATCCACGGCAGAGCAGTCTGTACGGCACGCTCACCGAAATGCGGGGAGTGCTGCATGAGTGAGTTTTGCAGGTTTGCGAAGAAACAATAAAACCAAGGGTATGCAAAAATTGTTCTGCATACCCTTATGCATTACTCATTATATACTGCGGTGAGGTCGCCTGCGGTGCGTGCTGTCAAGTCCTGACGAGAAACGCTGCCGGTCGGTGAGTCGGGCGTTTCGGTCGCTTGCGGCGTATATTTGACGTTTTCCTGCTTTTTGAAAAGTCCCTCCTTCCTCATATCATAAACTTCCGTTTTATCCTTATAAATTAGGGTTATCGTGTAGTTGAAGTCTTCTGACGGAGCAGCTTCGCAGTCTGCGTATGAGTAACCACCTGTGTAGCCGGATGCTTCAAAAACTCCTTTGAACGGAATTTCTCGAATGTAAATATTTACATTCCATGTACTACTTTCTTTATTGAATGTATTTTGAGAAAAGGTGTTGACAGGTTTTCCGTCTTTTGTGGCAAGGTGAAATACCCATTCTTGATTTAAATAAGAATCGTCACTGTATTGAAATTCCGTTATGACGTTGATATTATCGCTGTTTGGCGCATAGCCGTAAAAAAACAGCTTAAATCCGACCGTGACAAGCGAGAAAACGCAGAAAAGTGAAGCAAAGGATATAACTGCGGTTCGGCGAAATCTTTTGAGGGCGGATTTGTTTTCGGAAAAACGAATGTGCGAATAATAATGAAATGAGAGGATCCAGCCGAGCGTAACCGTCAGTATTGCCATAATATCGACAGAGGCAAATATCAATGTCTGAATGGCCGCCAAGCTGCCGCCGCCGGTGTAGATAGTCATAGACACCGTGATCCCGGCGATTATCAAAGCGACTATAATTACCAATGCGGCAGCGGTAATGACACGAAGCTGTTTTATGCTTAGGCGCTGTTTCATTTTGTGTATATTCTTTTTGTCGCTGTCCTTTTCGATAACGAGCGTGCTTTTCATCTGCGAAAGCTCCTCACGGCAGAATTTGCACTCCTCCAGATGCTCCTCCACCAGTGCGCGGCTGTCGGAGCTTACGGCGTTGTCTGCGTAAAGCGGCAGCAGGTCGTTTATAACGCTGCACGTGATCTTACTTTTCATATATAGATCTCCTTTCATTCTGATGTTTTCTCAATCCCTTCGATTATCATTTTCTTTGCGCGGAAGTAAGTGACCCGTGCCCAGCCTGCGCTCTTGCCGAATATTATGCCGATCTTTTCAAAGCTCAGCTCGCCGAACACCCGAAGATTAAAAACCTCTTTGTACGGTTCGGGCAGCTCATGCAGCAGCTTGTGCAGCGCCATCGCCTGCTCCTCGTTTTCAATGCGTTCTGTCAATATCACGTCAGAGACGGCGGCTTCCGGTGCGTCTTCAAGCGGAATATGCTTCTGTCGGCAATATGAGTAGTACGTATTCCGGGCAATCGTGAAAAGCCACGCTCTGATATCCTTTTTGCCGTCGAAGCTGTCAATGCTGTTAAGAGCCTTTACAAACGTCTCCTGAGCGATCTCTTCCGATATGCTCTCATCACGGCACAGCGCACGCATATACAGGAAAACATCTTTGAAATACAGTCTGTATATCTCTTCAAAGCCGGACACGGTATCACCTCCCCGGGGAAAATAATGAAAACTTAAAATTGCGGAAATGCTTCACGTTCTCTCATTGAGTGCCACTCATAATATTAACTCATTCAAAAGGATAATGTTACAGTTTTTCCAAAAAAATTTTATTTCTGGTCTATAGGAACGTGGATTTTATGTATAAACATTTTAGATGATGCACAAAATATCACTTAGGGCTTGTGCAGAATTCACAAAGATTACAAACTTTAACAAAAGTGGTTGCATTTCTGTAACTTTCTGTTATAATATATATAGTTAATTTTTACAGACGTG
>ONIC01000206.1 GCA_900317815.1 uncultured Eubacteriales bacterium
AGCGACCGCAGGCAACTGCCGCCCAAGTTTATATGCAGCATATCTTTACTGCCGCATATGTTAATCTGTTCTTCGTATAGCCAACTAACCGGGCGGTCGGGCAATCTCAGATTATAGTATTCTGTAAACCCGGTGTGCATACCGCAATCGGCGCACTGTATCAAAAGATCCCGCCGTCTTCTGTCTGCAAAAGGGCGGCGGGAGGTCTGCTGTAGTTATGTTCAGAGAGGCTTGCTTTTCATTATAAGTACCTTCGAAATGCGTCTGTCTTCGATCTCAGATACGGTAAGGATTATGTCTCCTGTTTTTATCACGGGTTTTTCTTCGGGCTGAGGGATCCTGCCGAGCTTTTCCAGAATGAATGCGGCGAGTGTTTCGCAGTCTTCGGGCGCGCCGAGCGATTCACCGATCAGCTTCTCTACATCCTCTATAGATGTCAGACCGTCAACGGAAAAAGCATTGCCGCCGATCTTTTTGATGCTCTCGTCTTCATTGTCAAATTCATCCTGTATATTTCCGAGTATCTCTTCGACAAGATCCTCGAGGGTAACGATACCCTCCGTGCCGCCGTACTCGTCAACGATGACCGCCATCTGTACCTTCTGCTCCTTCATCAGAGCGAAAAGCGTCTCGCAGCTCTTTGTTTTCGGAACGAAGGGAACCTTGCGAACGATCTTTTCAAGAGAAAACTCGTCCTTTGACTCACCGATCAGATATTTGAGCAGATCCTTTACATAGAGTACGCCGATAATGGTGTCTACGTCGTCGTGATAGACAGGTATTCTGGAGTAGCCCGTGTCGATCGCCAGACGGACAGTCTCAAAGAGAGTCGCAGTGTCTTCGAGCGCAGTTACATTGATCCTGTGCGTCATAATATCACCGACGGTAAGATCCGTAAAGTCGAAAATATTCTCGATGCGATCTTTCTCGTGCTCCTCAATATTTCCGCTTTCCTCGCTTGCGTCGATAATGTCGAGGATCTCCTCCTCGGTAACGCCCTTTCGCTTTATTCCCAGGAATTCCGCAAAGGAGCTTTTCTGTTTTTTCTTGTCCTTTTTATCCTGATCCTTTTTTTCAGCTGTTTTTTTCGATGAACTGTCATCGGACATACCTGCAGCCACTCCCCAAAAATATAGTATTGTGCACGGACAAAATTCCGCGAACCTATAATTTACTTATACACAAAAACGGAGCATTTGTCAAGTGGATTATTATGAATTTTGCATTTGAAGGGCGACAGTGCAAAATTATTGTTTACAGTTACAAATATTGGGTATTTTTTATGTGAATAATGTAAAATTTGCGAAAAGTATTGAAAAAATTGCAAATAAGAAATATAATAGTAAATGTAAAATTTCTTTCCGAAAGAGGGTACATAAAATGAGTGAGAAAAAAGGTTTGATCGCTGAATTTAAGGAGTTTATCTCCAAGGGCAATGTTATGGATCTTGCAGTCGGCGTTATCATCGGCGGCGCTTTTCAGGCGATCGTAACATCCCTGTGCGATGACGTTATCAATCCCGCGATCACGCTTCTCGTGTCCGTTTGCGGAGGTTCAGACCTCACGGAAATGGCAGCAGGCTGGGAGATCAAGGGAATCAAGATCGGCTCGTTCATCAGCGCGATCATCAATTTCCTTATCATGGCGATCATTATTTTCGCTATCGTAAAGTCGTTCAACAAGCTCAGAGATATTGGCAAGAAGCCCGAAGCTCCCGCAGATCCGACAACAAAGGAGTGCCCGTTCTGCCTGAGCGAGATCTCTATCAAGGCTACACGCTGCCCGCACTGCACATCGCAGCTTGATGCAAAGAAGGTAGAAGTAGACAAGAAAAAGAAGTGATCCGGTGACCTTCGAATAACAGACAAAACTCCCGCGTTCTTTTATGGATGCGGGATTCTTTTGCGTTCTCGTCGGCGCCAAGGTAAATTATTTTTCAAAAACCACTTGACAAAACCGCGCCGATATGGTATTATAGTCAAGCACGATGAGTGCAGGACAAATATCGGAAATGCGAGTGTGCTGGAATTGGCAGACAGGCACGTTTGAGGGGCGTGTGTTGAATGACGTACGGGTTCAAGTCCCGTCACTCGCA
>ONIC01000111.1 GCA_900317815.1 uncultured Eubacteriales bacterium
ACTAAAGATGCAAGCAAGATGAGTGCACCACAGGCACTTCCTTCGGTCGCTCAGTTCGTAGAACGTGATTTATTCAGTGGCTCCTTAAAACAACTCACGCCGCAGGCATTGGCTTGCGGCGTTTTTTCGTTCGTATCGGGATCACAAAGCGGCTGCCCTAAAAGTGCGGAGTTGTTTTGTAGTTCGTAATTCAAAATTCAAACGGCGGTATGGTGCGGGTTACATATATTTTTCTTCACACTCCCGGGGATACAATACAAACCGCCGTGAGAGCTTACCGAAAAGCCAACTCACGGCGGTTTTGCTGCGCTTATTCTGTTTTATTGCTGTCCTGCTCCAAAGTGCCTTTTGCAACCTTCAGCCGCTTCGCTATCCACCTCGGGAAGCTGTCGGGATTTGACAGATAGAGATTTTCGCCTATCGAGATCGCCTCGTTTATGATAATATACGCGCATACGATCAGGGCAAACGGCATATCCATACGCATGACTACTCCCGCACTGCCGAGAACGTGAGCCGCCGCATAGTCGAGGAATATCCCGAAAAAAAGTCCGACAAAAAGCGACATCTTCCGCCAGAAGCCACGTCGAGCTTTTTTTGAAGAAAGCCCCTCGCCCGTCGCCTTGGCTTTGATAATGCCCGTCACAACATCGAGCACGACCGCCGCAGCGACTAAAGCGACAAACAGGCCGTACTGTCCGAAAAACGCCGCCGCAGTCCCCGACGCTACGCTCAACGCCCACTTGACAGGAGAATGATCCATGGTAACACCTCCTTTTATAAATGATACGGCACTCAGAACATTCTGTTTACTATCGTCTGAATTGCGCTGTAGTTGTACCCCGCATTTGTTAGAAGGAGCTTTCGCTCGCTGCCGTTGCCCCATTTACCCGCAATGACCTCGCGCGCGATCTCCTCATCGGATTTCTTTGCGCCGCTCTTACCCGACGCATAGACGAGCTTTCCGCTCGTGTCGAAAACGCTGTAACCCCTCTTTTCGGCAAGAGCTTTTGCGCTCGCAAGATTTCTGAATGCACCGATCTGACTTTTTGCGTTGTCGGCGGAAAGTCGGACTCTGTAGATAATATCCGTACCTTCGGCATTTTTCGAAACGATCTCACGTTTGAACCTCTGCCATACAGCCTCACTTCCCGTTGCGGCAAGCCAGCCGTAAGCGTTGGGACATAGCTTTCGTGAAACATCGTAATGACGAATGACACGTTCTGCGGGTACACCGTACTTCTCCATCAGGTATGACACGAGCAGCACCGCATTTTTGTACGTCGCATCGGAAATATACCACTTCCCGCCCGACTGACGGCAGCTCATCTCCACGCTGATCTGATTCGGATTGCCGCACACACCGCCGTAAGTTCCCGATGAACCGTCACCGACTGCCCAGCTGTAGCGAGTGTCGATCATCGTGTTGTACTGATAGATATCGGTGTCGTCAATGAAAAAGTCGGCGCTCGAGTTGACGGCTGCGGGATTTTTTGCGAAATACATCACCTCATTGTAAGCAGTTGCGCCGTGTGTTGCGGTGTAATGCATAACGATATATCGTATCGGCGCTCTGCCTGCGGTAGTGTTCCTCGTGACGCTGTATCCGTGCGTCTTGATATTGATACTCAATTTATCTCTCCTTTCGGGAGCAAGCTCCCATTATTATAGTATTTTGCCGTTCTTTGTCTTGTGAAAAGTACGGCAGAGAGATTACCTCTCACTTATAGGACCAAAACGCACTTTTTTTGTATGCAAGTATACAAGTTTTGATTTTTGTTTACATTTTATTCACAAATAATTTACTTTTGCCCGGAAGCAAAAAAATAACGTCTTCCGGATCGGGAAAACGTATAAAACAAATACCCGCACAAAATGTACGAGTGATTTTAGAAAATCCGTAGCAGCCGCAATCAGATGTCACTGAATGTAACTCGATAACTTAATTTCGAAAAACAAGAAAATCCGCACAAACAAGCCAGACAGCTTATCTGTGCGGATTTTTTGGCTCCCCCAACTGGGCTCGAACCAGTGACATCATGATTAACAGTCATGCGCTCTACCGACTGAGCTATGGAGGAATATCGG
>ONIC01000115.1 GCA_900317815.1 uncultured Eubacteriales bacterium
GACTGCTGTACGGGTGCGGGATTTTGTCTTATCGGTGCTCGCTGTACGGGTGCGGGATTTTGTCTTATCGGTGATTGCTGTACGGGTGACGGACGCTGTGAGCGCTTCGCAATTTGCGGGGTAAACTCGGGGATCTTCGTGCTTCCGAACGGGCCGATGACGACTTTTCTTGATATCCTGAGTGATTCGGCAGAAGCATCAATGTCGGATTGCGTCTGTAAAAGCAGCACATTAACACCGAGGATCGCGGCAACATAGAAAAATAGATACTCCTGCAGCTTTGTAACATCAGTGCATACGAGCTTCACCCCGCCGCCAAGCGGCACACCTTCGAAAACTTTGTCGAGTCTGAAAAGGAGCTTCGCTTTGAAATTCTTCTCCACAGACTCGTTGCTGCCTTTTGCCAATCTGAAAACACGCAGCGCCTCACGGAGAGCTTCTCCGAGTTTAGCCTGAAGTACACGGTCTGTTTGGCTGATCCTTATGGAAACGGCGGAGAGATCTTCTCCTGCTTTCACATAATAATTCGTGTCATCGCCCGACGAGAACTGCGGCAAAGACGACAGCCTTATGTAATATCCGCCTATGCCGTCCATTTTTTCAACATCGTTCCGAAGCTGAACGTTTTCGCCGACAAGACGTACAAACACACTTTTACCGTTTTGAGTCAATCCGATAAAGTCGTCAATGCTGCCGATATTTCCCGAAAATCTTAGATCCAATGCCCCGATAGCCATAAATATCACCGCCAGATGTCCTGTAACAGGAGGAATAAAGAAAATTTGTGTAAAATACAAGCATTTTGCCTTAAATTATTCTACATTAATTTTACCACATCGTCATAAAAATATCTACCATTTTTTTAAATAATATGATATAATTATTAGGTGTGCGGATCTCGCACCTGGAAGGTTTTTAATTTATAATCTGGGAGACCGATAGTAAGATGAAAGACGACAAAATTTATTACAGCGTCGGGGCGCTGCTTTACTGCCCCGCCAATAATGAGAGTATCGTCCGTTCCCTGACGAGTGAGAAGTTCGGGCGTAAGTTTTCTCTTGCCCTCTGCCTTGAGGATACAATAAATGACGATTTTGTTCTCGATGCGGAACGCATTATGATAGGTTCGCTGATGAAGATCTACGACTACAAAACAGAACACGAGATCTTTCTCCCGAAAATATTCATCAGAGTCCGCGAGAGCCTCCAGATCCCTCGTATCATGACAGCTCTCGGTGATGCGCAGTCGCTCGTTACAGGCTTTATCGTTCCAAAGTTCACGCCTGAGATCGCTGATGAGTTTATAGACACTATACTCGAAGCAGGCAGGGAATACGGACGCAGGATATATATGATGCCGATTCTCGAGAGCTATGCCATGATCGATCTCAGAACGAGGATCGATCTTCTTTACGCTATCAAGGACAAGCTGAAAAGAGCCGAGGAGATCGTGCTCAATATCCGGGTCGGAGGAAACGATCTCTGCAAGCACTTCGGATTTCGCCGCCACAACGATGAGTCTATCCATGAGATCAAGCCCGTATCGAACATATTCAGCGATATCGTGACTGTGTTCGGTCTTGATTACGTTGTTTCGGGTCCTGTCTGGGAATATTTCAACGGCGAAGGCTGGGACGACGGTATGAGAAGCGAGATCGAAGGCGACATCCTCTGCGGCTTTACGGGAAAGACGGTCATCCATCCGAATCAGATAAATATTGTAAACGATACATACAAGGTAAGGCGGCGCGACCTTGAAGACGCAAATGCCGTACTCAACTGGAGCCGCGGTTCAATGTCTATGGTAGCAGGTTCTCAGAACAACGAGCGAATGAATGAATATAAGACCCACATAGTATGGGCACAGAAGATCAAAATGCTCGCTGAGGTCTATGGGGTCAGGAATTGATCCGCATCATCTGAAAGGTCTGGTAAAATGAACTACACTGAACAGTCGCTTGCCTGTGTTGCAAAGCGTGAAAATAACAATAAGAGAAAATACCTCGTGGTCAATCCCGTTCAGGGCAAGCACGTTCCCGTCAGCGGGTCGGCTGCGCTTTCCATGTTTGATGCCCTTGCTCAAAAGCTCTGCAGCGCATACGGAAAAGACTTTGACAGAACGCTTCTTGTCGGCTTTGCCGAGACCGCAACTGCGATCGGCGCGCGTCTTGCCGTGACGCTCGATTCTTATTATATGCAGACTACGCGCGAGGTACTCGAAAACGCTGAGTACCTTTTCTTTACGGAGTCTCACAGCCACGCCACCGAGCAGAAACTCTGCCGAAACGATATAGATGAGATCATCAAAAAGATCGACCGCATAGTTTTTGTCGAAGACGAGGTAACTACGGGCAACACGATCATGAAGATCGTTGATATTATTGAAGGTATGTACCCGGACACAGTCAAATTTGCCGTAGCGTCCCTTCTCAACGGCATGGACGGCGAGTCAATGCAACGGTACAAAAACAAAAACATCGACGTTCACTATCTCGTCAAAACTCATCACGAAGGTTACACGGCGATCGCCGAGAAATACAGCGGAAGCGGCGAGTACATTGCGGCAGACACAACGCCTGCCGACATAACCCCGATCAATATCACCGATAATTATATAAACACACGCCGCTTATGCAAGGGCAGCGACTATGAAAAAGCCTGCGAAATGCTTGCGGACAAGATAATTTCAACTATCCCATCGGATATCGGAAGTGCCGCCGTGATCGGCACCGAGGAATTTATGTACCCGGCAATTTACACGGCAGGAAGACTTGAAAAAGCGGGAGTTGAGCTTGTAAGGACTCACTCTACTACAAGAAGTCCGATCGCCGTATCTTTTGATGAGGGTTACCCGCTGCAAAAGCGTTTCGAGCTTTCAAGTCTGTACGACAGTGAACGCAGGACGTTTATATATAATGTACAAAAGTACGACTGCGTTATTGTAATAACCGACAGTCCGAGGATCACAGACGAAGGAAAGGCTTCTCTTGTGCATACTCTTGAAAATTCAGGCAATAATAATATCTATATGTTCAGGTGGTGCGACCGTGATTAAGGATGAAAGCTATTTTGTAAAAACATCATATAAGCCCGAAGACGTAACACTGCTTTTGAAGGATGTCACGGGACTGGTAGAGCCGCAGCCTACGGAGGAACGTGAGCGGCTTATACAATCGGGTAAACACTACTGCGAGATGCTCCCGATAGAATATGTTCCGACGCAGAAATATATGCAGGTCTACGAAGAGGCGCTGAAGACGTACTCCGAGCCTACGGCATTGGCTGTCGGCAGGCTCTCCGACAAGATCATCAAAGAAAGAGGAGAGGGCGTTGTGCTCGTATCGCTTGCCCGCGCAGGTATACCGATAGGCATACTTATCAAGCGTTACATCAAGATGAAATACGCACTTGACATTCCTCATTATTCGATCTCGATAATCAGAGGCAGAGGCATCGACCGCTGTGCGCTTGACTATATAATAGAAAGGCACGGTGCAAAGTCTGTGCTGTTCGTTGACGGCTGGATCGGCAAGGGAGCTATCCTGGGCGAGCTAAAAAAAGAGCTTTCCGCTTATCCCGATGTATCATCAGATATCGCAGTCATAGCTGACCCCGCGAACGTCACGGAGCTTTGCGGAACACATGACGATATACTTATCCCGAGTTCGTGTCTCAACTCCACTGTTTCGGGACTTGTCAGCCGAACATTTCTGCGAAGCGACATCATCAAGGAGGACGATTTCCACGGAGCAGTCTACTACGGAGAGCTTAAAGACAGTGATCTGTCATACGAATTTATTGATGCGATCGAAGCGCACTTCAAGAAAGACTGCGGAGAATGCAGGCCTGCCGCAGAGGGCTTCGGCATAGACGAGGTACGCGGTATTGCAGCTCATTTCGGAATAGACGACATAAACCTCGTAAAACCGGGCATCGGAGAAACTACAAGAGTTCTGCTCAGGCGTGTTCCGTGGAAGGTGCTCATTGACGAGCGCTGCAAGGATTCCGACGACCTCGCTCACATTATAAGACTGGCGGAGGAAAAGAACGTTCCCGTTGAATTTTATCCGCTTGAACACTACAAGACCTGCGGTCTGATAAAAAAGCTCGCTGACGCTTGATATCACCGCACAGCACTATACCATACAAAGAAGGCAAACAGCATCATGTTAAAAATCTGGTTCAATCACTGGTTTCGCACCGCTTACAGCTTAGTCGAGCTTATGAAGCGCGGCGCCGAAGAACCTGTATACATTATAGGCACTCACAGCCTTGAATATTCCCCTATCCGCAATATGTGCGACGAATGGTACAAGGAGGAATACCTTCCCGAGGACGAATACGTCGATTTTTGCGTGAATTTTTGCAAGGAACACGACATTGACGTTTTCGTGCCGCACAGGTATATGACCGCCATCATGAAAAATCAGGAAAGGTTTGACCGACTCGGCGTAAAGCTGTTTTCGAACGATTACCGCACCCTCTCGATCTTCGAGGACAAAGCCCGCGCCTACAGACTTCTTGAAGACACGGGCGTCAACATTCCCGATTATCTCACGGCAACGACCGCTGAAGAATTTGCGGAAGCATTCAAGGAAATTTCGAAAAAATACGGCAGCGTATGCATAAAATTCGATGAAGACGAGGGTGCGCAGAGCTTCCGCAGGATCACTCAGAGCGGTGATCCGTTCACAGCGCTGCACCGCTACAAAGGCTTCTCGGCAACATACGATGAGGTATATTCCGCACTTTCAACGAGAGAGAGCTTTGACGAGCTTATGATAATGCCGTACCTTGACGGAGTGGAGGTCAGCGTGGACTGTTTGAAAACAGACGACGGTGTGATAGCTCTGCCCCGCTTCAAAGGTGCGGGACACATCGAATCTCTCAGATTTGACGACGAGATACTTGGTATGACAAGCGAGATCTTAAACTCGGCTAAGCTTGAATACCCGTGCGACGTACAGTTCAAGTATCTCGGAGATAAGCCGTACTTACTTGAAGTCAACGCAAGAATGTCGGGAGGACTTCCGATGAATTGTGAAGCCGCAGGAGTAAATATCCCGTCGCTCGCTCTGAAGAAGCTGCTCGGCAAGCCGTGTCCCACTCCCGCATACGATAAGACGGAGAAGATCTTCTCAAACGTTGAGCTTCCGATCCTCATAGCAGGCTGACACTTAAGGAGCCACTGATTAAAGCGAGTGCTCATATTGCGCCGTCAGATTTTCAGGCAGATTGCACGAAACGACCGCAGGAATACTGCCGTATTTCAA
>ONIC01000116.1 GCA_900317815.1 uncultured Eubacteriales bacterium
AAGGGAGTTGAGTGCAATATGACGAAAAGATGCAAGCAAGATGAGTGCTCAGTTCGTAGAACGTGATTTATTCAGTGGCTCCTTTATTCTTCCTCTTTCTTCTCATCGCTGCGCTCGGGGAAATATACATCCTCCGCCGCTACCATCTCAAAGCCGCTTGTAAACGTATACGGGATACCGTAGCCGAGAGCGATCGCCGCAAGATAGATCACAACGCTGTTGTCCTGGAGCTTGTCATGAAGCGGAAGTCCCACAGCGTAGTAAGCGCAGATAATGTAGATTGCAGGAAGTACGATAAGGCAGAGTACAGAGGGTGAAAAACGTATTACCTGCTTGCCCTCGCCTACTCTTGTCGCGTAGAAAAGAAGCGCGCCGAAAAGTACTACGATACCGATAGTAATCGCGCCGTACATCGCAGCATTCGTTACGGAATTTGCAAGCTGCATGATGTAGTAGCTGCAAATAACGTAGGCTGTCACCATAAACGCTGAAAAGAACATATTAAGACCGTCTCTTTGTCTCTTTTTCATACTTGATTATCTCCTTGTTTATATATTTGAAAATACCTCGCCGAGACCCTTGTAGATCACAAGATCGGCTATATTGTCGTACTGCGTTTTTGATTTATTTACAAGCACCATCTTTCCGCCGCTGAAATACGTGATGTAGCTGCTTGCGGGATATACTGTCAGAGATGTGCCGCCGATTATCAGCAGATCTGCTTCTCTGATCGCCTTGACTGCGCCCCTGACAGTCTTTTCATCAAGCGGTTCTTCATACAAAACAACATCGGGCTTGATAATACCGCCGCAGCTGCACCTCGGCACGCCCTCACAGTCAAAGACATCGGACGCCTTGTACGATCTGCGGCACTTCATACAGTAATTTCTCAGCACGCTGCCGTGAAGCTCGTAAACCTTCTCGGATCCTGCCCGCTGGTGCAGACCGTCTATATTCTGAGTTACCACTGCGGAGAGCCTGCCCTCCTTTTCAAGTTCTGCAAGCCTGTAGTGCGTGATATTCGGCTCGAACTTTCTCGAATCGAGCTTATCGCGGTAAAACTTGTAGAACTCCTCCGTCTTTCGCATAAAAAACGTGTGACTGAGTATCTCCTCGGGCGGGTAGTCGTATTTCTGATTGTAAAGCCCGTCCTTGCTTCGGAAATCGGGTATGCCGCTCTCTGTCGATACTCCCGCTCCTCCGAAGAAAACTATCCTCTTGCTCTTCTCAACAAGCTCCCTGAGCTCGCCTATCTTTTCATCGTTCACAGTCATAAATACACTCCCCTTCTGCGGACACTGTCCGCTTCTTAAAATGCCCGATTTGTTTATCCCTGTCAATCGGCGTCGTCAGACACCAGCTTCGGAGCAAGGTAGTTATACGTAGTTTTGGATATGTCGGTTATCGCATCTATCGGCGGCTGATAATCTCCCACTCCGTCTGACATTACACATATTATATATGGACGTCCCGCAAATACGATAGCTGCATCGTTCTGGACATCGTCAAGCTCGCCTGTCTTGTTGGCAGTCGTGACATTATTCGGCAGACCCTCGGGTATCTTCGTTGTCCTCGTCTGTGCCTGCAAATATTTCAGCATCATCTTCGACTCGGGCAGCTCGCCTTTCAGTATCATGCTGAGGAAAATTCCCGTGTCCTCGGTCGAGGTATAGTTATCGGAGAGGATGTTGTCGTCTCCCATCATTCTGTCCATAGACGTGTTTTGCAGTCCGAGCTTTTTGCAGTAATCATTGACCTTTTTCCGCCCTGAAACTGCATCTCCTCTTCCGAGCATGAGCACGAGCTGATCGGCGGCTTCGTTGTCGCTTATCGTTATCATACTCTCAATAAGCTCATCTATGTCTGTCCACTCATAGTCCTTTTTGAGCGCATCGTACTCCTCGTACACAGCGCCCATTACAAACAGCTTTATGACACTCGCTGCCTGCATCTTCTTCTGATTTATACTGAGCGTGTCCTCCGTTGCGGGGACATAGACGTAAACCGACCATTCGCCGCCGCAGCGAGACTTGATATCCTTTATTATCTCATCGATATCGGGCTTCAATTCCTTTTCAAAGTCGATATCTCTGTCCTCGGGTCCCTGATCGACAACGAACGTCCCGAGCTGAGCCTCGATAGCGACATCCGCAGTCTCGGGCGCATTGGTCTTCGTCCGCTTTACGGCAGTAACGGCGGCTGCGCTGACCATAGTCACGGCAACGGCTCCCAGCACTGCTATCGACCCGTAAACGAGCTTTCTTTTAGTCTTTTTCTTCATATTAACCCCAATAATTAGTGCGTAATAAAAGTGTGGAGTGTGTACGAGTGTGGACTACATTCCATATTATCAGAATTATACCTCTTCGGTAATGATCTCTTTGTAGAACTCGGCGTAATCTTTTCTGTCGTCCTTTGTGAACTTGATTGCCGTGCGGGGGTGCTGGTTGAGCAGACCCGTCATAAGGTACTGCAGATCGTAACCCCAGACAACGCCGTCCTCCCTTAGCTTAGTCATATGATCCTGAATAAACTTGAAAACAGGATAGATCTCATACTTCGGGTTTCTCAGGAAACCGAGCAGAAGCTCCATCGCACAGTTGCCTGCGCCTCTGCCCATTGAGGAATATGTTGCGTCGAGCCAGTCAACACCGATACCCGCCGCCTCTACCGTATTCGCAAAAGCAAGCTGGAGGTTGTTGTGCGCGTGGATACCGACCTTTTTATTATATTTCTCTGCAAAGTTGAGATAGATATCGGCAAGACGCTCGAGCTGCTCGGGATAGAGCGCGCCGAAACTGTCCACTATATAGAAAACATCAACAGGCGATTTTCCGAGAATGTCGAGAGCAGCCGAAAGCTCGCTCTCACGCGCATTCGAAACAGCCATAATGTTGCAGCTTGCCTGATAACCCTTCTTGCAGGCATCCTCTATCATATCGACTGCCTCAGGGATAGTGTGGATATATGTTGCGACTCTGATAAGGTCGATCGGGCTTTCAGCCTTCGGGCGAATGTCCCTTTTGTAGTTGCATCTGCCAACGTCAGCCATAACTGCGATCTTAAGATCGGTATCGTTGTCTCCGACTATCGCTCTGATATCATCGTCATCGCAGAACTTCCACTTGCCGAACTTTTCGGGATCGAAAAGCTCCTTGTTCGCCTTGTAGCCGAACTCCATGTAATCAACGCCCGCTGCGATGTTAGCCTTGTAAAGGTCGCGGACAAAATCGTCCGTAAAATAAAAATCGTTGACGAGTCCTCCGTCACGCACCGTTGCGTCAACTACCTTGATATCCGAACGGAAATCAAGCAGCTTTGATACTTCTTTCATAATTGTTTCCCCTTTTGTATATATATTTTTCTGCTCAGATAAAACCGGAAAAACTTCGCTTTCCGCATTACACGCTCCTTAAAGCTCGCCTTGTGCGATCTTCAGCCATATCGCGCACTCCATACGCTTTTTGAAAAGCTGACAGCCGTAATCATAAACACCCGTCACCTTTCCCGAGGCATGATAGGAATTTGCGGCGCAGCCGCCCGAACAGTAAAGCTTTGCCCAGCAGTCACGGCATTCCTCGCGCGCATAAGCGTTGCAGAGCTTGAATTCGTTCTGTATATCCTTGTTTGTAACGCCGTCCCAGATGTTTCCGAGCGAGTATTTTTTATCGCTGACAAACTGGTGACACGGGAACAGCTCGCCCCACGGCGTAACAGCCATGTATTCAGTGCCGGAACCGCAGCCGGATATCCTTTTATATATGCACGGACCGCCTTCAAGATCTATCATATAGTGATAGAATGTGAAGCCCCTGCCCTCTTTCTCACGCTTGAGCATCTCCTTTGCAAGTATCTCGTACTGCTCGAAGATGATCGGCAGATCCTCCTGCGTCAGCGCATAAGGATCGTCGGGCTTACAGACTACAGGCTCCATGGAAAGCTCCGTAAAGCCGAGGTCTGCCATGTGGAAAACGTCCTTCGTAAAATCGGGATTGGCGTGTGTGAAGGTTCCGCGCATATAGTAGCCCCTGTCGCCGCGCTTTTCAACAAATTTTTGGAACTTCGGCACTATAAGATCGTAGCTCCCCTTTCCGTTGATCGTCTTGCGCGAACGGTCGTGTATCTCTCGCCTGCCGTCGAGACTCAGCACCACATTGTGCATCTCGCGGTTTGCAAAATCAATGACCTCGTCATCAATCAGAACTCCGTTTGTTGTCAGCGTAAAGCGGAACTTCTTGTTGTGAACAATTTCAAGCTCACGTCCGTATTTCACGATCTCTTTGACAACGTCCCAGTTCATAAGCGGCTCGCCGCCGAAGAAGTCAACTTCAAGGTTTCGGCGTGTTCCCGAATTTTCAACGAGAAAATCAAGCGCTCTCTTTCCTACCTCAAGGCTCATAAGAGGACTGTGACCGTCATGATCCCTGGAAAACTCGTTGTTGTCGCTGTACTTTCCCTGACTTGCAAAGCAGTACTCGCAGTTCAGATTGCACGTATGCGCAACATGAAGACACAGCGCCTTGATAACGGTGCTCCTGTTCTTCAGGTCAAACGCGCGGTTTTCGTAAACATCGGGCGCAAACAGCTTCCCGTCTTCTTTAAGCTCCTCGATATCTTCGAAAAGCTCGTCGATCTCCGCTTCGCTGACATCCTCAAGATGTGAGTAGCGTTCAAGCAGCGTCTTTTTTATTTCGTCCTTCGGCGTACTCTCATACATAGAGATTGCGTCAAATGCGACCTCGTCCACAACGTGAACGCTTCCCGAGAAAACGTCAAGTACGATATTATATCCGTTTAGCTTGTAGCAATGAACCATTTTATACAATCCTCAATAAAATATTATGAAAAACGAGATAATTAGTAACTCGTGTGTATAAACAAAGAATGATAAAAACTGCCGTGACGGCTCTGAACCGTACGGCAGTTCTCTTTTTGCGATTACTTACCGCTTACGCACTTCTCGCACTGCTGATTTGCAACACCGCAGGAAGTCTTGCACGCTGACTGGCAGGAAGTCTGGCACTCGCCGCAGCCGCCGCTCTTAAGGCTCTTCTTAAGATCGCGTGTTTGAACCGTCTTGATTCTCTTCAAGGAAAAAACCCCCTTCTTGCATATTTATGATTCGATTGTACCATAACATGAGCGTTTTGTCAATAAAACTGAAACAGTAAAATAGCTATTCCTGATAATACAGGCATCTGGTCATCTCTGCTGATTATGTCTGATCGTTTTATTCCGAAGATCATCAGCACGGTCTTCACCTCTGCATTATCCCGATCTGTATGTAACACTATACAAACGCTCTTCAAATTTTTTGTTTACTGTTTCGATTGACTATTTTATTGTATGATGTATAATAAATTTGAATACATCTTTAGGAGGAGTTTTTATGTACAAAAGGCTTTTAACGTCTGCTCTTGCAGCACTGACTCTTTGTACCTGTACGGCGATCCCGGTGGCAGCCGAGCCTGTCACAGCCGACGCACAAGAGCATACGGGAACATTTTTCTTCGATCCCGGTACGACTTGGGACTCGGAGAGGATCGACTTCTACATCTGGGACGCGACTTCACAGCCCACAATG
>ONIC01000068.1 GCA_900317815.1 uncultured Eubacteriales bacterium
CAGTATTACTTCGGTTTTTTCAAACAATTTGCCTAAAAATCTGACGGCGCAATATGAGCACTCGCTTTAATCAGTGTCTCCTTAATCAAACAGCAACAGCAATACAATCTTTTAATGCTGATACCATTCCAGAAATGTTTCAATGTATTCTCTTTTGGGTGTTATGACATTTATATCTATCTCAGTATGTTCCCGTGCAAATGACAGCAGATCTTCCTTGAGGTTTTCACCGGATAATAAGTAATCATTTATAATATATTCTTTATCATATCCAAGCTTGCTTAAGATAATAGCACTTACCACACCGGTCCTGTCTTTCCCTGCATTGCAAAAATACAACACATTTGTGTCTGCGTTCATAATTGTGCTCACTATCATATCCATAGTATCATCGACCATTTGTATATATGACAGTGATGTTTCATCCGGGGAAGAAGGGACCGTATTTCCTCCGTTTACCGGCATGGTAATATATTTAAATGCGCTGTCATTTCTCAACGGGCAAGTTTTCTGATTTTGTTCTGCTTCTTCTCTCAGATCAATGATCGTCAAAATGTTATTGTCGATCAGCCATTGCCGCTCTTTATCTGTCAGACGGGTCGGAACATCACTTCTAATGAACCGCAAATCATTGTTAATAATTGTTCTTGTGTTTTTTGTGTATTCAAATATTCTCACATTTTACCTCGTGTTCAGCTATTGGTTTTTAATACTGCTGCGATCGTAACATAAAACGCCATAGTATTTCTTTCATTCCATTAGAAATACTATGGCGTAAAATATTTGCATCAGCGCCAATGAAGGCTCATAGGCTTATTTGTTATCTTATGCCTGCGGGAAGAATACTCCCGATGTCTTAACGTAGTCGATAAGCTCCTTCACTGCGTGCTCTGCATCCTGTTCGTCTGTACCTACACCGGTGAAGTAGATCTTGATCTTCGGTTCTGTGCCTGAAGGTCTTACGATGATAGCGTTGCCGCCCTCCAAGAAGAAGGAAAGCACGTTCGACTTCGGAAGATCGATCTTCTTTTCCTCGCCCGTAACGAAGTCCTTGTCAAACTGGAGCAGATAGTCTGCGTGGCGAACGATCTTGCGTCCTGCCATCTCATCGCTGTCAAAGCTGCGCAGATTGTTCATGATGTTACTCATGGTTTCCATGCCGGAAGCGCCTTCAAACTCGAAGCTCTGAGTTACATTCTTATAGAAGCCGTACTCAGCGTACAGTCCGTCGATGACCTCGACGAGCGACTTGCCCTGCTTCTTATAGTAAGCGGCCATTTCGGAGATGAGCATGGAAGCAACGACTGCGTCCTTATCGCGGACATAGGAGCCTGCGAGGTAACCGTAGCTCTCTTCAAATCCGAAGACAAATCTGTCCTCCTGACCCTTCTCTTCAAGGCGAAGGATCTGCTCTCCGATGTACTTGAATCCTGTCAGGACATTCTTGACTTCAACACCGTACTTAGCGGCTACTCTGTCAACGAGAACGCTTGTAACGACAGTCTTAACCATTACGGGATCACTCGGAAGAGTGCCGAGTTCAATGCGGCTTCTGAGGATATAGTCAGTGAGCATGATACCCGTTTCATTGCCTGTCATAAGTCTGTAGCCGTCTCCGTCAGGAACAGCGATGCCAACTCTGTCACTGTCGGGATCTGTTGCAAGCAGAAGATCGGGCTTGACCTGTGCGCAGAGCTTGAGACCCTCTTCGAGAGCTTCTCTGATCTCGGGATTCGGGTACGGGCATGTGGGGAAGTTGCCGTCGGGCATCTCCTGCGATTTTACGATATGTACATCCTTAACGCCGATCCTGTCAAGGATCTTGCGGACGAGCTTGTTTCCTGCGCCGTTGAGCGGAGTATAGACTACTCTGAGATCGGAGCCCTTGCAGATGTTCTCGCGGATAGTCTGCTGCTGAACCTTATCGAGGTAAGATGTGTAGAACTCATCCTTCATATACTCGATCATACCCGAATTGAGCGCTTCGTTGAAATCAACAAGCTTTACGTCCTTGAAGCAGTCAAGCTTTCGGATCTCGTCGTAGACCTCGCCGGCAGCAACGTCTGTCATCTGACAGCCGTCTTCACCATAGCACTTGTAACCGTTGTACTTCGAGGGGTTGTGGCTCGCCGTTACCATGATTCCTGCGTGGCTCTTGTGATATCTTACTGCGTAAGAAACTACCGGAGTCGGCTGAAGCTCTTTTGAAAGGTATACCTTGATACCGTTTGCTGCCAGAACTCTTGCTGCCTCGTCGGCAAAGAGATCCGACTTGATTCTCGAATCGTATGAAATTGAAACAGAGGAGCTTTCATAGTGCTTATTAAGATAATTTGCAAGACCCTGAGTAGCTACTCTGACTGTGTAGATATTCATTCTGTTCGTACCTGCGCCGATAACACCACGAAGGCCTGCTGTACCAAATTCGAGCGCACGGTAAAAGCGGTCGAAGATCTCGTCCTCGCTGCCCTTGATCCTTTCAAGCTCTTCGATCAGGCTTTTGTCATCGCCTGCTTCCGAAAGCCATTTTTCGTAAAGCGATCTGATCTCTTTTTCCATAAAACACATCTCCCTAAAAAACCTTTTTTTCGGCTCGGATGAACCTATGAACGGCCGCTTCAAAGCATAAAGACGAACTCGTTCTCTGTCGGCTGTACATACAGACAGACCGACATTCCCGCATACTAATATACCACAAATCAGCAAAATTTACAATCGGATATAAAGAATTATTTCGCAGAATTTAAATTTTTTTTAAAATATAATACCTATACTATTTCAAAAATCCTATTTCAGGCACTGTATATTTCTTGTTTTTTTAAGTAATCAGACAATCTGCGATGACTAACGGTCATACACTTGTGCAAAGTGACGATTTTTTGTGTTTTTTCGGTTGTGCTGTGTTTTTTTACCCAAATATATAATTTTACTTGTATAAAATGAGAAAATGTTGTAAAATAGATATGATATATTTTTTGTCAGGAGGGACATTTCAGTGTCTGAGATGAATAAGAAGAATACCGCGCCCGAAGAGGAAGCGCTTGAAAAAGAAGAAATTACCGATAGAGAGGAAAAGCCCACCCAAAATGAGAAGGTCGATGTGACGGAGATTCCTGCAGTCAATGAGGAGAAGCAGGAAGAAGAATCCGAAAAAAAGCCTGTTAAGCCGAGAAAGCGCAGGATAACAAAAAATATCCAGATGTACGTAACTGCATCGATCACGGGAGCGGCTCTGCTTTTCATTATAATGTGGGGGCTTTTCTTTAATCAATCCCTGATCGGCACATGGACGTATGAAGTACTGCCGGAGGAGACTGCCGATTCCGCATCGACCGCAGATGAAGCGGCAGCGAGCGGTATTGTTGCTTATGAGTTCAAGAAAAACGGGGAGTGTATTTCAACTTACGGATCTATGTCCATCAACGGCACATATCAGATCGCCTCCACTAAAGAAAACGGCAACGTAGTTTCTATTTCCACATTATACGGCACCTATGCGTATAAGATAACGGGCAACGCATTTACGGGACGAAAGCTTGAGATGACAAATCTCTATTTCGATGATGATGAGCTTGTGCTCAAAAAGGGCAGGATAAAGGATCCCCTTACTCCGTACGAAAACGCTAAGCTTGACGAGCGCCTCAACGGAAAGTGGTATGATGCCGAAAACGATATCACTTACGAGTTCAACGAAAAAGGTGAAATGTTCCGTACAACGAGTGACGGCTTTGTTGTAAGACATTATTACACGGTAATGCAGACAAATCAGATACTTGCGAAGTTCTGTGCGCAGTTTGAGGATTCCCGCACTTACGGTTATGAGTTTGACGGCGAAACGCTCTATATAGACGGCTTTGTAGTCACGAAAATGGACAAATAAAGACCGCATCGAATAGTATGACAATATAACAGAATAGGGGTGTATATATAAATGAGTAATGAACGCAGATGTGAGGAACTCGACAATTACGATGTTTCTCTGCTTGTGGAGCAGATACTTGACAGCTACTGCAACCATGAGCTCACCTGCCGTATAGATAAGCATAATATGGTCAACAAGGAGATACTTGTAAACATCGTCGAGGAGCTTAGAAAGATCCTCTTTCCGGGCTTTTTTGACAACAACAAGGTAAGAAGCGAGTATTCGCGTTATCTTGTAGGAGAAAAACTCGAGTATGTACAGTATCATCTCAAAAAGCAGATCGCCAAGGCACTCGACAACGTGAAGGCGGAGGGCGACACCCGTGACGATGTGATCGCGAAGGCTGACGAGATCACTTACAAGTTTCTTAGAACACTTCCGAAGATCAGAGAGTATCTCAGCACCGATGTTCAGGCGGCTTTCGACGGCGACCCCGCCGCATTCAGCACAGACGAGATCATTTTCTGCTATCCGGGAATGCTTGCGATAACGGTTTACAGGATCGCGCATGAATTGTACCTTCTGCGTGTTCCGCTTATACCGAGGATTATCTCCGAGTATGCTCACAGCATAACGGGTATTGATATTCATCCCGGCGCAGAGATCGGAAAGTATTTCTTTATAGACCATGGAACAGGCGTAGTTATCGGCGAGACTACTATTATCGGCAAAAATGTCAAGATATATCAAGGAGTGACTCTCGGCGCTCTGTCAACAAGGAAGGGGCAGCAGCTTCGCGGTTCAAAGCGTCACCCGACACTTGGCGACAATGTTACGATCTATTCGGGTACATCGGTACTCGGCGGCGAGACTGTAATAGGTGACGGCGTAACGATCGGCGGTAATGCATTTATTGTAAGCTCTGTTTCAAAAGGAACGAAGGTCAGCGTCAAGAATCCCGAACTTGAGTTTATCCGCCCGAAAAGCGCGGAAATGCTCCCCGACGACGCTGCACCCGACAACAAAACGGAATGATATGCTATGAAAACTAAAATCAGATCAATTGCAATATTTCTTGCGGCTGCGATAGCGGCTTTGTGTATTTCGGGGTGCAGTATGAAGCTCTCCGTAGACGACCCCGAGGACGATAACGTTTCGGATCTTTCGGAAAGTGCGCTGGAAAACGAGAGCACATCGACCAGAAAAGCGCGTGTTTCTGTCATTCAGTACGCCGACTACTCCTCACTTAACGAATGCCGCGAGGGAGTCGAAGCTGCGCTGAATGAAGCCGGTATCGGATTTGAAGTGACTGTCGGCAGCAAAAATCACGAAAAGGACGACTGCGAGCAGAAAGCGCAGGACCTTGCGATAAACAGCGCAACAGATCTTATCGTCTGCATCGGAACTCCCTGCGCCGAGATCGTCTGCCCGATAATAAGCTCGGCAGGCAGAACGCCCGTTGTTTTCTGCGCGGTCACCGACCCCGTCGGAGCGGGCATCGTTGAGAATATCGCATCTCCCAGAGTTAACTGCACAGGCGTTGCGACTGCATTCAACATCAAGGAACAGCTCAATATGATAAACACGTTCCAGCCTTCTATCACAAAGCTGGGCGTGATCTATACCGAATCCGAGCAGAATACGAAAGGGCAGCTTGAATCCCTTAAAAAAGCGGCTCAGGCACTTGGCATTACCGTATACGCCGAACCTGTCGAAGATCCTTCTCAGCTTTCTCCAACGGCAAAAGCACTTATGACAAAGGTAGAGGCTGTGACGATACTTCCCGACAATATGATAGCTATGAACTCGTGGAATATCACTAATCAGAGTATCGTCGGAAAGATCCCGCTCTACGGAGTAAATCTTTCACAGGTACACGAGGGCTGCCTTGCGGGATACTGCTATGACTTTACTTCTATCGGCAAAAAAGCAGGGGAACAGGCTATACAGATACTTCACGGAGAAAGCGCTGCGGATATGCCTGTGATAATGGAACGAGAGTGTACTCTTTATGTCAACTCCGATAGATTGAGCGATCTCGATATGACGATCCCGGACGAGTACAAGACGGCGGCGAACGAAGTCAAGACTCAGTACGAGACAAGTGTTTCGACGAAAAATGTCCCGGACTAACACGGAAAGCAAGCTGTCCGCGACTTGACGCTGCAACAAAAACTTTCAGCTTTTACAATTGAAATCCATAGCTCTGCATTGGTTCTTGGTTGATTTTTACGCGGCGTTATGGTATAATATCTTTGACGTCTGACATCTGACAATTTTTGTAAGGAGGCGGCTCGATCTATGAAAATCAGAGAATCGGCTGAGGATTACCTTGAAACGATACTTATTCTGAAAAACAGGAACGGAGCAGTTCGCTCGATCGACATAGCAACAGAGCTTGGCTACTCGAAGCCCAGTGTAAGCATTGCAATGAAGAATCTGCGCGAAAACGGCTATATAAGCGTCGATCCCAAGGGCTACATCACACTCGAAGCTCCCGGCATGGAGATAGCAGAAAGGATCTATGAACGTCATACATTCCTTTCGGCGTGGTTCATAGAGCTCGGTGTAGACCCCAAAACTGCGGTTGAGGACGCCTGCCGGATGGAGCATATTATCAGTTCCGAAACATTTGATGCTATCAAAAAGCACGTAAAACGCAGAAAGGGAGAAAAATAGCGAACGGCCCTCATAAGAGGGCTTCTTCCTTGTGTGGAGTGATATGAATGGACTATTCGGTTTATGAAATACTTGCATTATTTCTGATCTATGCTTTCCTGGGCTGGTGTGTGGAAGTTATCTACCACGCCGTAGTCAAGGGATCGTTTATAAACAGGGGCTTTGATATAGGACCCCTCTGCCCGATATATGGTTTCGGCGCCCTGGCGGTTATTCTGTTTCTTGAACCGCTGCGTTCAAACTGGGGCGCTTTTTATATCGCCTCGGTATTGTTCACAACACTGATCGAATTTTTGACGGGCTTTTTGCTTGAAAGGTTCTTCAACGAGAAGTGGTGGGATTACTCGGACGAGCCATTTAATATCAAGGGGTATATCTGCCCTCGCTTTTCGCTTATCTGGGGCTTTGCCTGTGTGATCGTCGTTTACGTTATACATCCGACAATAATGGGCATTATCTCTATAATCCCGATAACGCTCGGAACAGCGCTGCTTGCTGTCTGCTATGTGACGTTCGCGGCAGATCTTGTTGTTACGCTCATAAACGTAATGCACATCAGAAGCAGTCTTCATGCGGTAGCGGAGATTGAGAGATCGCTTGAGAAGCTTTCGGAATCCATCGGTACCAATTTAAGCGATTCAACTCTCGCCGTAATGGATACGACAGAGAAGATCAAGGAGAATTTAGACGAGAAGCAGACAGAGATGAAAGACGCGATCGAGACGGCTCAGTGGGAATTGAGCGATGCGCAGATAAAAATGCGTTCGCAGCGTGAACTTGCTGATCAGCGCCGACACGCCGAGTATGCCGAACTGACCGACAGGCTTGCTCGTCAGACACGCATACTTATCAGACGCACACGCAGACTAAGCCTCGCTTTCCCGCACCTTACAAGCGGCAAATACAAGCACATATTCAACGATCTTTTAAATCAGCTATCCGATACAGATCATTCACATAAAAACCGTGAGAACGGACGGAGGTAATTTGTTTGTCAGACTTAAAGAACGAAATCAATAAAAGACGTACATTTGCGATCATATCGCACCCTGACGCGGGTAAGACTACGCTTACAGAGAAACTTCTTCTGTACGGCGGAGCCATTAATTCCGCAGGCGCCGTTAAGGGAAAGCATTCCTCTAAGCACGCCGTCTCCGACTGGATGGAGATCGAAAAGCAGCGCGGTATCTCGGTCACTTCGTCCGTTTTGCAGTTCAGATACAACGGCTACTGCATAAATATCCTCGATACCCCCGGACATCAGGACTTCTCAGAGGATACTTACCGCACACTTATGGCGGCAGACTCGGCAGTCATGGTGATCGACGGCTCCAAAGGTGTTGAGAACCAGACTAAAAAGCTGTTCAAAGTCTGTGTTATGCGTCATATCCCGATCATTACATTTATCAATAAGATGGACAGAGAGGCTCAGAGTCCGTTTGATCTTCTTGAAGATATCGAAACGGTGCTCGGCATCAATACCTGCCCGATGAACTGGCCTATCGGCAGCGGTAAGGAATTCAAGGGCGTATACGACAGAAAAAGCGAAAAGATACTCGCCTTCACTGCGTCTCAGAACGGCGCAAAGGAGGTAGAGAAAACAGAGGTAGAGCTTAATTCTCCCGAGTTTGATGAGCTTGTCGGTTCGTATTATAAGCAGGATCTGCTCGATGAGATAGAGCTGCTCGACGGCGCGGGCGACAATTTCAACCTCGACGAGGTCCGCGCAGGCAGACTTACGCCTGTATTTTTTGGCTCGGCGCTTACGAATTTCGGCGTCGAACCGTTTCTTGAGGAGTTCCTCAACATCACGACGCCGCCGCTTCCGAGAGAAACCAATATCTCAAAGGTAGACCCGGTAAACGACGGTTTCTCCGCCTTCGTTTTCAAGATCCAGGCGAATATGAATAAGGCTCACCGCGACAGAGTAGCATTTATGCGTATCTGTTCGGGAAAGTTCGATAAGAGCATGGAAGTGTTCCATGTCCAGGGCAACAAAAAACTCCGCCTTTCTCAGCCGCAGCAGATCATGGCTCAGGACAGAGAGATCGTAGAGGAGGCGTATGCGGGAGATATCATAGGCGTTTTCGATCCGGGCATATTCTCGATAGGAGATACGGTCTGCGCACCCGGTATGAACATTCAGTTCAAGGGGATACCGACGTTTGCCCCCGAGCATTTTGCACGTATTCGTCAAAAGGACACGATGAAGCGTAAGCAGTTTGTCAAAGGTACGACACAGATCGCTCAGGAAGGCGCTATCCAGATGTTCCAGGAGCTCGGCGGCGGTATGGAAGAGATCATCGTCGGCGTTGTCGGAACGCTGCAGTTTGACGTTCTGAAGTATCGTCTTGAAAATGAGTATAATGTGGATATCATTATGGAAACGCTTCCTTATCAGTTTATCCGCTGGATAACAAACTCCGTGATCGACCCGAAGACGCTCGACCTTGCGTCCGATACAAAGCGTATACAGGACCTCAAGGGCAATTACCTGCTGCTTTTTACGAGCCAGTGGAGCATCAACTGGGCGCTTGAGCATAACAAGGGACTTATGCTCGAAGAGTTCGGAAACAAATAATCAGACGGAATATGCATTTTTTTGTCACCGCCGAATATAGATTTAAAGAGACACTGACTAATTTCGGTTACTCGGAGCGTGTCGGAACGATCCGAACGCCTGACCGAAGCCATGTCAATGACTTCTTTATCATCTGTATTCAGGCGGTGTTCTTTATGTTGGAAGCTATTATTTCATTTCTGTCAAACTTCGCTCTTGTGGCGATACTTCACGTTGTCGGATCGGGATCTTTTCCCAAGCCGCTTTCCGCAAAAGAAGAGGCGTATCAGCTCGGGCTTATGAAAAACGGAGACAAAAATGCGAGAAATACTCTGATCGAGCATAATCTTCGGCTCGTTGCGCATATCGTAAAAAAGTACGGCAATACTCCCTATGACTGCGACGATCTCGTATCAATAGGTACGATTGGTCTGATAAAAGCGATCGACAGCTACGACATCGGCAAAAGTACCAAGCTTTCAAGCTATGCGTCACGCTGCATTGAAAACGAGATACTTATGTACTTTCGCAGCAGGAAAAAGAACGCCCTCGATGTTTCACTCGATGATACAATCGACACCGACAAGGACGGCAACGCATTAACGCTCATTGATATTCTTGCAGACGAAACCGATATCGCAGAGCAGACGGCAGTAAAACTCAATTCCGAACGTGCGTCGTGCTTTCTGAAAAAGCTTCCTGAACGTGAAAGAGAAATAATTACCATGCGGTTCGGACTCGGCGGAGACGATCCGCTGACCCAGAAAGAGATCGCATCGTTACTCGGAATATCGCGTTCTTATGTGTCACGCATTGAGAAAAAGGCCGTGCAGCGCCTCGCTGAGATGTTTGGTGAAGCAGGATGAAGTGTTAAAAAAATGTAATTCTTAGAATAATTGGCGGGTATTGCTTTATGGGGGAGGATGTGGTAAAATATTATGAAGGCTTGTCGGCGTTTGCCGATACGTTTAACCACAAAGGCAGAGGAGCTTGTTATGAGTAATAATAACGGAAAAAGCCGTACAAAGGAAGAGCGCGACGCTTTTGTCGCCAAAAGAAGGGAAGCCCGCGAGCAGTGCTTTGCTATTCTTTTTGAAATGACCTTTACGGACGACAGTTATCAGGATATCATAGATACGGCCGTAGAGTCGCGTCTTATCGTTGCCGACAAATTTACGATCAAGGTGCTCGAATACTTTACAAAGCACCGCAGCGAGATTGACGACGTAATCAAGGCAAATATCAAAGGCTGGACGTTTGAGCGTCTTTCCCGTGTTCCTCTCAGCGTTATCAGACTTGCACTCTGCGAGATCAGATGCTGCAAGACACCTGAAAGCGTTGCTATAAATGAGGCTGTCGAACTTACCAAGAAATACGGAGCGGAGAAGGAAGCCTCGTTCGTAAATGCGGTGCTCGGTGCGGCAGTCCGCAAAGAGGATAACGATAATAAAAATGAGCAGTAAATACGTTCTCGGGATAGATACGAGCAATTACACTACATCGGCAGCGCTCTATGATCTTGAAACAGGTGCCGTGATACATAAGCGTATGCTTTTGCCCGTCTCAGAGGGCGGCAGAGGGCTGCGCCAGAGCGATGCCGTGTTTCATCATACCCAACAGCTTCATCTTGTCATAGATCAGCTTGTAAACGAGGCGGGGGAAAATCCCCGGATCGCTGCGATCGGAGTGTCGGCAAGACCGCGCGACACCGAAGGCTCGTATATGCCGTGTTTTACAGTCGGTGTGAACACGGCAAAGTCATTGGCTTCACTGCTCGGTGTCCCTGTTTACGAATATTCTCATCAGGCGGGGCATATCGCTGCCGCCGTTTATTCGTCGGGTCATACCGAATTGTACGATAAGGAATTCATTGCATTTCATGTGTCGGGCGGTACGACTGAGGCTGTCCTTGTCGAGCCTTCCGATGATCACGTCTTTGACTGTACGATCGTCGGAAAAACGCTCGATCTTCACGCCGGTCAGGCAGTTGACAGGGTAGGCGTTGCGATGGGACTTAAATTCCCATGCGGAGCGGAGCTTGAGAAGCTTGCGATGAAGTGCGGTAAAAAGATAAATGTAAAGGTCTGCGTAAAGGATACGGACTGCTGTCTTTCAGGAATCGAGAATATCTGTTCAAAAATGGCGGAAAATAATACGGACAGCTCGGAAATTGCGATGACCTGTCTTGTTTTTATTGAAAAGACGCTTGAAAAAATGTGCGGAAACATTTTGGATAAATACGGAGATCTGCCTGTGCTTTTTGCAGGCGGAGTTATGTCGGATATAATAATCAGGGAAGGGATAAAAAAGCGGTTCGACTGCTTTTTTGCTACGCCCGAGCTTTCAAGCGACAATGCCTGCGGAGCCGCTGTTCTCGCAGCTCGCAGGTTCGGAGGAAATTGATATGTCACTTACAGCACTCACTGTTTCTCAGGTCAACAGCTATGTAAAGCAGTTGCTCGACGGCGATAAAAATCTTAAAGCGGTCTTTGTCTGCGGCGAGATATCTAATTTCAAGGGTCATTATTCATCGGGACATCTCTACTTTTCACTCAAGGATGCAAAAGCGTCTCTCAGCGCCGTTATGTTCAATTCGGCAGCATCCAGACTCCGCTTCAGACCCGAAAACGGGATGAAGGTCATAGTTACGGGACGTATCACGATCTATGAAGCAACGGGGCAGTATCAGCTTTATGTGGAAAGTATGCAGCCCGACGGTAAGGGTGCAATCGCGCTTGCCTATGAACAGTTAAAGAACAGGCTCTCGGCAGAGGGCTTATTTGACGATAAATACAAAAAAGAGCTTCCCGTCTTCCCGAAGCGGATCGGTGTTATAACCTCTGCAACGGGTGCTGTTATCAGAGATATACTGAATGTGTCTCAGCGAAGGTGTCCGATGACGGAGATCTGTCTTTACCCGTCATCTGTTCAGGGAGAACGCGCTGCGCAGGAGCTCATAGAAGGTATCAGGTATTTTGACGGAGCAAAGGATGTTGACGTAATAATAATCGGCAGGGGAGGCGGATCTTTTGAAGACCTCAACTGTTTTAACGATGAAGCTCTTGTCAGAGCGATCTTTGACTGCACGATACCGGTGATCTCGGCAGTGGGTCACGAGACAGACTTCACGCTTTGCGATTTTGTTTCGGACAGGCGTGCTCCTACGCCTTCGGCGGCAGCGGAACTTGCTGTACCTGACAGAGCGGAGCTTGCGGGAGCTGTTGCAGATCTTCTTGACAGGATACAAATGCAGACAGGCGGCATGCTTGCTTTGGCATATCAGGATATAGACAGGCTTCGTGATTCCATATACATCAGGAGCCCAGAGAGACAGCTTGAAAACGAGCTTCTCTCGATCAGGCTTCTTTCTGATTCTATCAGAATCTCGATTGAGAACAAGCTTTCAATCGAGCAGATGCAGACCGATTCGCTTGCAAACAGCATTAATGCTCTGAGTCCTATCAGGCTGCTTCAAAAAGGTTATTCGATAGCGAGTAAAAACGGGAAGGCAGTAAGATCTGCAAGCGAACTTGAAATTGGTCAGAAAATTGAAATAAGATTATCAGACGGCAGCGCCGAATGTTCGGTGCTCAATGTCAATAAGCGGGGAGAATAAAGCTATGAGCGAAGAAAAGAACAAGTCGGATTACGAGTCTTTTTCCGAAGCGAAAAAGCGCCTCGAAGAGATCGCGCGTGCTCTTGAGGAAAACGACGTTACGCTTGAAAAGTCGATGGAGCTTTACGAAGAGGGCGCACAGCTTGTAAAGATATGTTACGACAAGCTGAACAATGCTAAGCAGAAATTCACTTTGATAAATGCCGTACCGCAGGAGAGCGATGATGAACAAGTATTTGGATGATATAGAAAAATATCTCGAACAGCTTATGCCCGATGAGAATTGCTGCGAGGAAAACGTTGTCAAGGCGATCAGATACAGTGTTCTTGCCGAAGGCAAGCGCGTTCGCCCGACGCTCGTGCTTGCTTTCTGTGAAGCATTCGGCGGCGATGTCGAGGCGGCTCTGCCTTATGCCTGCGCCATAGAGATGATCCATGCATATTCGCTCATTCACGATGATCTGCCTTGTATGGATAACGATGATCTTCGCCGCGGCAGACCGTCAAATCATAAGGTGTTCGGTGAGGATATCGCATTGCTTGCGGGAGATGCGCTGCAGTCTCTGGCTTTTGAGTCGATGCTGTCGCCGAGCGCACTTGAAAAGACGGGTTCAAACGGCGCAAGAGCTGCCCATATACTTGCCTGCGAGTGCGGTGTGCACGGTATGGTCGGCGGTCAGGTTATAGACCTTGAAACCGAGGGGAAAGATCCTTCTGTAGAGATAATAAGCGAAATGTATTCGAAGAAGACGGGCGCTCTGATACGCGCGGCGTGTACAATGGGCGCCGTACTTGCCGGCGCAGACAACCGGGCTGTTTCTTTGGCAAGGACTTACGCCGAAAATATCGGGCTTGCTTTTCAGATAGTGGACGATATTCTTGATATCGAATCGGATACGCAGACTCTCGGAAAGCCTGTAGGCAGCGATGCAGAGAACGAAAAGGTAAACTACGTTACGAAGGTCGGTGTTGACTCAGGCAGAGAGCTTGTCGAAAAGCTCACGAGCAATGCCTTGAAGGTCCTCGACGAGATCTCCGCCGATACCGACTTCCTCAGAGACTTTGCTGTTTCTCTTTCTCATAGATTAAAGTAACCTGTTTCGGTCGGGGCAATACGACCGTTTCGGAAGGAATGAATACTTTGGATAAAACCGAATATAAGTATCTCGATAAAATAGATTCGCCCGATGATCTGAAAAAACTTTCTATAGATGAGCTTTACGTTCTGTGCGATGAGATCAGGGATATGCTTATAAAGACCGTGTCACGCAACGGCGGTCATCTTTCCCCGAATCTCGGTACTGTCGAGCTGACCGTGGCGCTCCATTACGTCTACGATCTCCCCAAAGACTCGCTTGTATGGGATGTAGGTCATCAGGCGTATACTCATAAGATACTCACAGGCAGGCGTGACCGAATGTCAACGATCCGTCAAAAGGGTGGTCTCTCAGGATTTCCAAAGCGATCCGAGAGCAAATACGATGCTTTTAATGTCGGTCACAGCAGTACGTCTATCTCTGCGGCTTACGGTATCGCAAAAGCGAAGGCGCTCAAGGGCGACAATTCCAGAACGATCGCAGTAATAGGAGACGGCGCTCTGACAGGCGGTCTGGCGTATGAGGGACTGAACAATGCGGGAAGGAGCAAGCGGAATTTCACGATCGTCCTCAATGACAATAAGATGTCGATCTCGCAGAACGTCGGATCTATGGCGAAATATCTCACACAGATCAGAATCCGTCCGGGATATATAAAAACAAAAAAAATAGTAGAGAAAGTACTTCTTCACACTCCCGTTATAGGCAGTCCGATCAGAAAGCTTTTGCTTCGCTCAAAATCGAAGCTAAGAACATCGGTATACCGCAATACTATCTTCGAAGACCTCGGATTTGTGTACTACGGACCTGTTGACGGACACGATATCAGGAAACTTATACATGCTTTTAATGCATCGAAAAACGTCAATCAGGGTGTCCTTATCCACGTTATGACGACAAAAGGAAAGGGTTACAGCTACGCTGAAAACGATCCTAATTCATATCACGGAGTAGGCAAGTTTGATATAGATACAGGAGAACCGCTCTCTTCCAAAACGGGATTTTCCGCAAGGTTCGGAGACGCCATGTGCAGCTTTGCAGAAACAGATGACAACCTCTGTGTTATCACGGCTGCAATGAAGACAGGAACGGGACTCAACGGTTTTTCAAAAAAATTCAGAGATCGTTTTTTTGATGTAGGTATCGCAGAGGAGCACGCAGTAACTTTTGCGTCGGGAATGGCAGCGCAGGGAATGACCCCCGTTTTTGCCGTTTACTCCTCTTTCTTGCAAAGGAGCTACGATCAGCTGATACACGATGCCGCAGCTCAGCAGCTTCATATAGTTCTCGGCATTGACCGAGCGGGGATCGTCGGTGACGACGGAGAAACTCATCAGGGAGTTTTTGATGTTGCTATGCTCAACAGTATCCCGGGTACTACGATCTACTCGCCGTGCTATTTCGATGAGCTGAAAACGGATCTCGACCGTGCAATATATCACGATGAGGGTATAGCGGCGGTACGCTATCCGAGAGGCGGAGAGCCATACAGACCTATTGACTACCGATCGGACGGTGTCTGTACGATCTATGGCAGCGGAAAGAGCGCTGCTCTCGTAACATACGGCAGACTTTTTTCCTATGCTGCTCAGGCAAAGGAGATACTTCATGAAAAAGGTACGGATATTACGGTAATAAAGCTCGATAGGATACGCCCTATCCCTGAGGAAGCGCTTGAAGCGGCGGCAGAATTCTCAAAGGTATGTTTCTTTGAGGAAGGGATCATTCAAGGCGGTGTCGGAGAAGCCTTTTTCCTGCGCCTCAGAGATCACGGCTTCAAAGGAGCCTTCGAGCTTTGCGGCATAAAAGATAAATTTGTTCCGCAGGCGACCGTTGAGCAGTCTCTTTCGGATCTCGGACTTGACTGCGAGGGTATGGTCAATAAAATAACATGGAATTAACGGAGGTGGCACGATGCCCCTGAGGAAAAGGCTTGATGTGCTGTTGTTCGAAAAAGGATTTGCCGAGAGCCGCGAAAAGGCAAAGGCAATCATAATGTCAGGTATAGTTTACGCAAATAATCAGAAAGCCGACAAAGCAGGCGCGACATACTCCGACGATACCAAGATCGAAGTCCGTGGCAGCACGCTGAAATACGTCAGCCGAGGAGGGCTGAAGCTTGAAAAAGCTATGGAGGTTTTCCCAATAGATCTCACCGGTGCTGTCACAATGGATATAGGAGCGTCTACGGGCGGTTTTACCGATTGTATGCTCCAAAACGGCGCGAAAAAGGTGTTCTCTATTGATGTCGGATATGGTCAGCTTGCATGGAAGCTCAGGCAGGATGAACGTGTCGTAAATCTCGAACGTACCAATTTCCGATATGTTACGAGCGAGCAGATCACCGACCCGATCGACTTTTTCAGTGTGGATGTTTCATTTATATCATTAAAGAAGATCCTGCCTGTCGCAAGACAGTTTCTAAAGGAAGACGGTACTGCGGTGTGTCTGATAAAGCCGCAGTTCGAGGCAGGACGCGAAAATGTCGGTAAAAACGGTGTCGTCCGTGATCCTAAGGTTCACGAGGCAGTAATCACCGATATAATAGATTTTGTAAGCACGAACGGTTATTCCGTTCTGGGACTTGATTTTTCACCCGTGAAGGGACCCGAGGGTAATATCGAGTATCTTCTCTATATCGCTAAAAGCGGATCTCCTTCGGTAGCTCCTCACATTTCTCCCGAGGAACTTGTAAAGCTTTCTCACGAAAAGCTTGATACGGGATCAGGCAGGTAAATTATGAAGATCGCAATGATACCATACACGGGCAAGAGGCTCGCCGCAGAATATGCGTGCAGGATCATAGAGCGTCTTGACGAATTCGACTGCACCTATACGGTGCCTGAAAACTTCCGTTCACTGATAAAAAGCGGCCGTGCCGAGTATTTTACGACAGAGTTCGAAACTGTAAAAAACGCCGATATGGCTATTGCGATAGGCGGTGACGGTACAATAATCCATACAGCAAAGGATGCTGCCGTTCTCGGGAAACCCGTTCTCGGAGTAAACTGCGGAAGAGTAGGCTTTGTTGCGGGACTCGAGCCGTCTGAGCTTGATCTTCTGCCGAAGCTGTTTGACGGTACGTATACCGTAGACGAGCGAATGATACTTGAAATATCGGTTGTGTCGGGAGAAAGAACGCATAAAGCGTATGCTCTCAACGATGTCACTGTTACTTACGGCTCGGTATCTCGAATGATAGACCTCGACGTTCACTTGAACGGCGAATTTATCACAGAATACAGAGCGGACGGTGTGATCCTTTCGACCCCGACAGGCTCCACCGCCTATTCACTGTCGGCAGGCGGGCCTGTTATTGAGCCTCATATGAAGTGTATACTTCTGACGCCGATCTGTCCTCATTCGCTTTTTTCACGATCTGTGCTTTTCTCGGACGACTCAGAGGTCACGATCTACAGAGGACGTGACAGCCGTGAAAACCCGTTTGTTACCGTTGACGGCAGAAGAAGCGAGACGATCGGAGAAAATGACTGTGTGTCGGTACGCAAGGCTGATATCAGCGCACGTTTTATCAAACTAAACAATAAGAATTTTTACAGGATACTTGACGACAAGCTTAACGAAAGGATGCGCTGAGATGAAAAGAGGCAGGCAGGAAACACTTGTAAAGCTGATCCAAAGCAAAGAAATGAGTACGCAGGACGAGCTGATAGAGGAGCTTCGGCTTTGCGGCTACAATGTTACCCAGGCGACTATATCAAGAGATATCAAGGAGCTGAAGCTCGTTAAGGTTATGTCGAGAGACGGAAAATACTGTTATGCGCTTTCAGGTACAAAAGAGAACGATGCCTCAAAAAGACTGCGCTCTCTGATGACATCTGCGGTAACAGATATTGACATTGCCGGAAATCTTGTTATAATAAAAACAGAGGCGGGAATGGCTCAGGCTCTCTGTGCGGCTATAGATTCCGCAGATTTCAGCGAGATCGTCGGCTCAATAGCCGGCGATGATACGATATTTCTGGCGGCCAAAACGCCCGAGAGTGCGGCTGCCGCTGCGTCAAATTTTAGAAAAATGACGATCATTTAAAGCCTTGATCGTGTGCATAGAGCACGATCAGAGTTTCTCAATGAGATTAAGGTGAAAAAATGCTGACAAACATTTACATAGAGAATATTGCCGTTATCGAAAAGGCGAGCATCGACTTCGATGAGGCATTCAATATCCTGACAGGTGAAACAGGCGCCGGAAAATCTATAATTATAGATTCAATAAATGCGATCATGGGCCAGAGAATGTCGAGGGATCTTATCCGCTCGGGTGCCAAACAGGCTTTTATCAGTGCTACATTTTCGGATGTATCGAAAGCTGCCGGAGCAAAGCTCGCAGAGTTCGGTTTTGAAGACGAGGACGGCGACTACATTTTACAGAGAACGATGACGGCGGCGGGAAAGAATACCTGCAAGATAAACGGTCGTCCTGCGCCGCTTTCTGTTTTCAGAGAGGTCAGCATTTATCTTATCAATATTTACGGGCAGAATGAAGGATATGACTTTATGACTGCCGACAGTCACATAAAATACATCGACGCTGTTGGTGATTATCCCGAGCTTCTCGAGGATTACCGCAGCAAATACGAGATATACACAGATGTCAGACGGCGTCTTTCCTCTATGAATGATAATATTCAGGACAGGGAACGCAAGATAGATCTGCTCAAGTATCAGATCGAAGAGATAGAAGTGGCCGATCTTGAAGTCGGTGAGCTTGAGGAACTGTCGTCCCGAAGAAAGATACTAAATAACGCCGAAAAAATCAAGTCAGGCGTGGCTTCCTCGTATTCTGCGCTTGTGGGCGAGGAGAGCGACGGCGTTTTGACTTTGCTCTCAACGATCACCGATGAGCTTTCCGAGCTTTCCCTGCTTCACCCCGATCTCGAACCAATAGCGGATCGTCTCCAGTCTGCTTATGAGGAGATAAACGACTGCCACTATGAGCTCCGCAGCGTTTATGAAGAGCTTGACTTCGATCCCGCAGAGATCGATCAGGTTGAGGAGCGCTATGAGCTTATCAGATCGCTTTCAAGAAAGTACGGCAGCACAATTGAGGAGATACTCTCCTTCTGCGATAACGCAAGGGCTGAGCTTGATTCTCTGCTTGAGTACGACCTGAATAAAGAAAAGCTTGAAAACGAGTATAACAAAGCGAAGGCTTCTCTTGCTAAGTCTGCCGAAAAGCTCTCAAAAGCCCGCCGCGCTGCCGCAGCCGACTTCTGTGAGGCTGTTATGAAGGAAATGCGCTACCTCGATATGCCCAATGTCATTATGACTCCGAGCATAGAGACGTGTGCGTTTACAGAAACCGGCTGCGATACGCTTGAACTTCTGATCTCGGCAAACCCGGGCGAAGATCCAAAGCCGATCTCAAAGATCGCATCGGGCGGTGAGCTTTCAAGAATGATGCTCGCTGTCAAGACGATCATAGCCGAAAAGGATGAAATAGATACACTGATCTTTGACGAAGTGGATACCGGTATAAGCGGTTCGGCAGCGTCCAAGGTCGGAAAAAAGCTCCGCGAGCTTTCAAAATCACATCAGGTAATATGTATAACACACCAGGCGCAGATCGCCGCGCTTGCCGATGTACATCTGTTTATAAGTAAAAATGTAATGGAAGGACGTACATTCACAAGCGTGCGACATCTTGATTTCGATGAGCGGAAAAGAGAGCTATCCCGTATGATCGATGGAGAGAATCCATCGGAGCTGTCACTTCAGCATGCCGAGGAAATGTTAAAGAGCAGATGACAGCTTAAATCATAATAATAACGGAGCATAAAGATATGATCCGGTATGTAGTGAAAAAGGAGTGTTCCTATGATGAAGATCCCATTCTCACCTCCCGATATAGGACAGGCCGAGATAGATGCAGTAGTAAATACAATGAAAACCTCGTGGATCACCACAGGTCCGAAAACAGAAGAGCTGACACAGAGAATCGCCTCGATTTGTCATACGCAGTATGCTGTATGTATGAATTCCGCAACGGCTTGTCACGAGATGGCAATGCGTCTGCTTGGAATAGGAGAGGGCGATGAGGTCATTGCCCCTGCGTATACTTATTCCGCATCGGCAAGTGTCGTCGATCATATCGGGGCTAAGCTCGTTCTCGTTGATATTGAAAAAGGAACGTACCATATTGACTATGATGCCGTTGCGAATGCCATCACCCCACGCACAAAGGCAATAGTTCCCGTTGATCTCGGCGGAGTTCTTTGCGATTATGACAGACTTCGATTGATCGTTGAGAGTAAAAAGGATATGTTCACGCCGAAAAACAAGATACAGTCCGCTATAGGCAGAGTAGCTATCGTTGCCGACGGAGCGCATTCTCTTCTTGCAAAACGTGCAGACGGGAAGTGCGCGGGCGAGCTTGGGGATTTTACGAGTTTTTCATTCCACGCTGTCAAGAATATCACGACAGCCGAGGGCGGAGCGCTGACGTGGCGTGAGATAGACGGTATCGACAGCGCGAAAATGAAAAAGGATCTTATGCTGCTTGCCTGCCACGGTCAGGACAGAAACTTCAAACCCGAAGGTGAGAAGCCGTTCTGGGAGTATGATATAGAGTTTTTGGGCTATAAGCACAATATGACCGATATTCTCGCATCGGTAGGCCTTGCTCAGCTTGACCGTGCCGATGAGATCATGTCAAAGCGCCGCCGCATTTTCAAGCGTTACGATGATGCGCTGATGGGTATAGAAGGTGTAAATATTGTAGATCATTTCAATTCGATCGGTTCGAGTTGTCACCTCTATATGGTCAATTTCCAAGGTAAGGGCGAGGATTTCCGAAACGAATTTATGGACAGGCTGCTCGCCGAGGGCGTTACTGCGAATGTTCACTACAAGCCGCTGCCCATGCATACGGCTTACAAGAATATCGGTTTTGATATCAAGGACTTCCCGAACGCCTACGATATGTACAAGAATGAAGTCACACTGCCGTCGTATTCGCTTATGACGGACGAACAGGTCGATTACGTTATCGACTGCTTCAAGAGGATTTACTCCTCTATGATCTGACACAAGGTCGGATCCGATGAAATACCGATGTATTTACGTCCCGTTGACCAAGCGTCTGTCTTGTCTGCATATTGCTATCAGACAGCGCGGCATAATCAATCGGATTAATCGGTATTTCCCTTATATAGTTTTAAAGAGATCAAGAATAGAAATGAAAGAAAAGGTAATCAAAATGGAGTATCAGATAATTGCACTTGATGTTGACGGAACGTTGACCAATTCCGAGAAAAAGATCACTTCCCGCACACGCAGAGCTCTGATTGAGGCTCAGCTTCAGGGAAAGAAGGTCATCGTAGCTTCGGGACGTCACCAGTTCGGATTGAAGGATATCGCTTCAGAGCTGCAGCTTGACCGTTTCGGCGGCTATGTTATGGCGTTCAACGGAGGACGTGTTATTGATGCGTCAACGGGCGAGGTCTTGTCCGCAAAGTATTTTCCTCGTGAGTACATAAAGCCTGTATGCGATACCGTGAAGGACGCGAACATTACTGTTATCTCTTACGAGGGTGATACTATTGTTATGAACGATAAGGTGAACGATTATTCGTTCATTGAGTCAAAGATACTTGGAATGGATTACAAGCAGGTCCCCGATCTTGCGGAGTATATCACCTTTGATGTGAACAAGCTGCTTTTAGCAGGGGAGCCTTCTGTGCTTGATGAGTATGAGAAGATCCTTGTTGAAAAATACAAGGGGTATTTTGACGTCTTCAAAAGCTGTCCCTTCTTCCTTGAGATAATGCCTTTTGGCGTAAACAAGGGAGCTTGTATGCCTGCACTGCTTGAAAAGCTCGGACTGACCCGTGAACAGCTTATCGCGTGCGGCGACAGCTACAACGATATGACGATGATCGGATATGCAGGGCTCGGCGTTTGTATGGAGAACGGCGAAAACGATGTCAAG
>ONIC01000195.1 GCA_900317815.1 uncultured Eubacteriales bacterium
GTTCGATGAAACGAGCTTTGCGCCCGCTTTTTCGTAATCGTCGTCGGAAAAACCGCTTTTTATGCCTGTACCCTTGACGGCGGTGATATCAAAGCCCATAGCTGTGAGCTTCCTTACATCGTCGGGAATCAGCGCTGTGCGTGTTTCTTTGACGTCTGTCTCCCGACACAGAAGTATATTTTTCATTTCTCTGCTTTGCTCCTTTCACAGCAAATAGATATGCAGTCTGATATTATAGTATGTTAGGAAGGTGCCTGAAAGCGACACCTTATTTATTGTCCCATAACGGCGGTTTATTGTCAAGTCTTAATGACGGATCGTCTCAAAGCGGATCCATTTGTGATCGGAACGAAAATAGAAATTGACACATCGTGTTTCCTGCGGTACAATTTATTCAGACAGATCACAGGAGGAATTGTTATGGTACTGTATATAAACTGCTGCGCCCGCGAAGAATCAAGAACAGACAGACTTGCGCGCGCTCTGCTTTCAACGATGGACGACGGGGTTACGGAGCTTGACCTTTATAACGAAGCTATAGAGCCGCTCAATCGACTCTCACTTTCACGCAGGACTGCGCTTGTAGAAAGCGGAGACTATTCTGACGCTGTATTCGACTATGCAAAGCAGTTTGCAAACGCAGATACTATAGTGATCGCCGCTCCGTACTGGGATCTTTCGTTCCCGTCTAAGCTCAAGGTGTACTTTGAAAACATCTATGTTACAGGTATCGTCAGCGAATACAGCGAAGACGGCAGTCCGAGGGGACTTTGCAAAGCGGGAAAGGTGTGGTATGTTACGACAGCGGGCGGGCCTTACGATCCGACTTACAGCTACGGCTATGTTGAGAGCCTTGCAAAGAACTTTTTCGGAATACCCGAGTGCGAGCTTGTAAAAGCCGAGATGCTCGACGTTTACGGATCTGATCCCGAAAAGATATTAAACGATGCGATCGGAAAAATTACCGAAAAAAATATATAAGGCATCGGTTTTTAAACTCATTTTAAGCTTTGTGTGGTACTATCTATAAAAAGGAAAAGGAGCATTGCTATGAAGAGTTTAATAAGGAAGATCGCCGCCGCTGTATTGTGTCTTTTTATGATCTCGCTGTTATGCGGCTGTGCCGAAAATACAGACGCTGATGTGACCTCATCTTACCCTGTTGAGATCACAGCTTTCAGCGTAGGAAAGGCTGACGCGGTACTTGTGCGTGTTGATGATTCATATATGCTGATCGACAGCGGAGAATCCGATGATGCCGAGAAGATCATCTCCGAGCTTAAAGAGCGAGGGATAACTCACCTCGACTGTTTTCAGGTGACTCATTTTGACAAGGATCACGTTGGGAGCGCGTCGGCGATCGTTGAGACGTTCGACATAGATAGTATTTTCTACGCCGACTACGAAGGCACCCGCAGCGAGTATTTCGAGTTTATGGAAGCGATCTCGGGCAATGCCGGTGCGAAGGCTATCTCCGAAATTACCCGTATTACTCTCGGCAGCGCAAGTCTTACGATCTATCCCGCAAGCGATCCCGACGAGTTTGTATCCGATGATGACACGGAGTATGATAACGAGCTGTCGCTTGTAACGGTGATGGAATACGGCGAGAAGGTTTTTCTGTTCGGCGGCGATGCTGAGAAGAGCAGACTCAAACAAATGCTGACCCAGGATGTTTCATGGGACTGCGATTGGATCAAGCTGCCGCATCACGGAAAGTATTGTAAGGCGCTCAAAAGCTTCCTTGAAGCAGCCTCGCCGCAGTATTCCGTTATGACTGTATCTTCTGATGAACCTGCCGATGACGAAACGCTCGAGCTTCTCTCACAACTCGGTATAGAGAGCTATGATACGCTTGATTCGGATATCGTAACGGTCAGTGACGGCAAAACGATAAGCGTTTACGCAGGCGAATGATACTTCGGCAGAACTATAAGAAAAAAGGCACCCCGTATGAGGTGCCTTTTGTGTTTGGTAATTACTCTTCGTAGAAGATCGGTTCGGTATCATACGAATTGTTGAACAGGTCGAATATCTCATAGAAGATGAAGGTGTCGCCGAGCTGTGCTCTTACATCTTCATAAGATACGGTGAGTTTGCCGTCAACTTTTATTTCCTCGCCGTCAAGTGTAGCCTTGTCCACAAAGTGCATATTTTCATCGTACAGATCGTAGTAAGGCTTGATAACGTCGCCGTCTTTTATTTCGGTCATACCTCTCGGCGCGATCATCGGGTTATCGTAGGTGTAGCGAACGCCTGCTGCGTATCCTTCGGGGTGATCTGCATCCCATGCAAGCACGAGCTGTGCGTCCTTATCATTGTAAACGCAGGGAACGTAGCCGTAGGAGAGTTTAAGATCTCCGTTGTCATCCGAATAGTGCTCCTCAAAGAAGAACGGAACGATACTGCCGTTGAGAGCGACCCAACGCTCGTCATACCCGACTATCAGGTTTCCGTCTTTATCAAGCTCATAGTAATCATCAGCGCCGAAGTCTATGTAATAATCATTGTAAGAGGCAAAGCAGTTGAGCGTAATGTTCGAGATGCCGTCCCAGTCGTCGTCGGAAAGCTCGAGAATATAATCATCACCGCTCTCCTTGACCTCAACAGTGCCGTAATCTTCCGCTTCGTCCGAGTAAATGCTGCTGTCGTAGGCATCGGAGAAATCAAACCAGTCGAAGCCTGAAAAGCTGCTTTCATCATGCCCGCTGTCAAGCGCGATCTGACCTCCTGCCATAACGTTTGCGAAATAGTCGATATAGTCGTCAAATTGGACATCATATTCGACCGACTCATAAACATTGTCAACTGCGTCTATTTGAGTGAGATCGTAGTAGGGATAGTATATAGAAAGGCCGTTGTCTCCTGTGCCGTTCGGTGTGGAGCCGAAGCAGACAGTTGCGTCAGCAAGCGCATCCCTGAGCTTTGAATTTCCGCTTTCGTCAGCAAGTCCGCACAGATCAACGTAGTCGTTGGCATCTGCCATTTCACGGACATTCGAACGTTCACGGGAGATATCGCTGTAATTGCCCTCTTTGAGCTGCTTTGTGTAGCTCTCCGACATAGCGTTTACGAGCGGGAGAACGCTGTCTACTATCTTTTCGGTGTCGAAAACTCCGAGCGTGGAGTATGTAGAGGGCGCCGATTCGTATGCCTTTTCGATGTATGTATCAACGATGATCTTTCCGAGCTCGGTCGTGCCAATGGAAGGTGTCGTTGCCAGCGCTCGTACGAAATCCTTGTAGTACCAGCCGCAGCCGGGTTCGCTTTCCTGAGATGCGATGAGATACTTCGTATAGGGGGCTACCGCAAGACAAGTTTCGAAGCCCGCCATCAGGCAGGCGTCAAATCCGATAAAATCAAAGGTAAGACCGCTTTTTCCGAGTGTGTCCGACAGATCCGATAAATTCATCGGATCCGAGCCAAAGGCCTCATCATATCCGTAGCCGCCCGCACTTCCTCCGCCGTGGTTCCAGAGGATCAGTCCGTAGCGGTCTGCTTTGTATGCTTGCGATGCGTAGCTTATAAAGCTGCCGAGCGTTGCGGGATCGCTCATCGATCTCCTCCCTGCACTGTCATCGATCAGCTCAAGCGTGTTTTTTGTGACTCTGAAGTGCTGGCATTTCTCCGCAGAAACGATCGGGTTCTGCCAGAAGAGGGAGCCTCCCGTCTGTACAATGATGTTCACGCTTTCATTTCCGTTGAAGCCCTCGATCATCTCCCTGAGATCGGCTGTGCCTGCGCCCCAGCGCGACTCAAGATCAGATCCGCAAAGGTAGACCATAAGTGTGTACGAACTGCTTGAATCGTAGCTTTCGTAGTCGTCGTCCTCAACGTAAAGCTCATCGTAGTAAAGGCACCCCGAAAGCATTGATAAAACCAGCGCAAATGTTGTGAAAACCGCCGCAAAACGAATTTTTTTGTTCATAGCCTGATCCCCTAAAAAGTGATTTTTATTGCACTTTCATTATAATATATTTAAGAGAAAGATGTCAACAGGGTTCTTGAGAGTCTACTGTGCGGAAATCAATTTTCAAAAGCCGACAAGTTTTGATATTATTTGATTGAAGAAACCAATATAAAAATGAAGTATACGGAACTTTTGCTAAAGAGTCGAGTTGGCATATAAGGGTACGCTGCCAAGAATTTGCAAAGAATAACAACAAATATAGTTCGCTGTTTTAAATCGCAGATCAGTTTATGTGTGCCAAATCGAAATAATTCTCGGTTCGGTTGGAATAGTCGGATAAATGTTCCTTCAAAGATGAAAGAGGTACTTTTCAAAGGGAACAATAGAGAAATGGTCAATTTAGCTATTAATATCCTTTGGTTGTCTATCTGTTCAATATGGCGGCGAATCAGATTATGGAATGGAGATTAATTCAGAGATTTCTAAGGGAGCCACTGATTAAATCACGTCCTTCGGACTGAGCGACCGAAGGACGTGCCTGTGGTGCACTCATCTTGCCGGCATCTTTTTGTCA
>ONIC01000119.1 GCA_900317815.1 uncultured Eubacteriales bacterium
AATCCGCTGTAGGTAACATTTGAGGTCACGTCCGCAGTTGTTCCGTTGTTGTATGTACCTGTGATCTTGATTCCCGCTGTGTTGAGAGTATCCCCGACATAATAGCTTGTCTTTGTCGGGTTGGTCGTTACCACTATCTTTGTAAGAGTTTTGTTGACCACGGTGACATCAAATGTAGTCTTTATCGTCGGCTTTTCGTTCGATGTAACTGTGATCGTCTTAGTGCCTGCAGAAGAGGTGCTCAGTGTGCTGAGTGTAACGGCGTTCGTAATATCCTTTGTAGTTGAGTCGGAGTAATTCGCCGTAACCTGCATACCTGTGGTATCGAGACCCGAATCACCGACAATATAAGTCGTTTTGTTTGGCAGCTTTGTCATTGTGATAGATGTCATAGTCGCTGCCTGAACCGCCTTAAGATCGAGCTTCGATGTGCTGAGATCCACCATATCGCTGCCGCCGCTGATACCGTAAAAATCGTCAACCACCATATTGACAGTCCTGTTAGTTAACGTAGAAGGATACATATTCTGAACGGCGATCTTTACAAGTTCCGTTCTCTTTGTAAATGTGTAGCCTGTCTGAGCATTGAAAAGAACGCTGCACATACACTGCGTTTTATCCCCCAGATAATCCTTAGTAAAGCTGGTGTATCCTGTGATATCGCTCGACCACTCTGCCGACTTTACAAGGAACGACCCGTCAAAGCCGTTGAGCCTGAACGAAAGTCCCTGAACAGTCACGCCCGCGTCAACGTACACCGTCATATAAACGGTGTCCTGCGTACCGAGCGACGACACGGTCGCGCTCAGAGAGTTGCCCGAGGCTTCGGGAGCAGTGGCTGCGATCGCCGTGAAAGGCAGACAGCCGACTACGAGCATGACTGTAAGTATTATTGACAGGATTTTTTTCAACATGAGTATCCCTCCGCGGTATTGATAGTTTAATTTTAACACACGCGGATTATTTTGTAAATGATTTACAGAGAATTTGTGCGATTTTTTTATTGAAGATAAATACTGATTACAATTTTTTAACCATTTTTTTATACAAGCAGTACAAATTTCGATGTGATATTTATGATTATACACAGAAGCGTACCTATTGCAAAGGGAAGCGCCAGAGAAAGAGCAGTCCATCTGATACTTTTCGTCTCTTTATATATAGTAAGGCAGGCAGTAGAACACGGAAAATGAAATAAACAAAAAATGATCGTACATACCGCTGTTTTTACAGTCCAGCCGTGAGATATCAATACCGACGCAAGCATTCCCGTTTCGGGCAGCTCTCCGAGAGTCATTCCCGACATATAGATCATCAGAGCTATCGGCAGCACGATCTCATTTGCAGGAAATCCCAGAATAAAAGCAGCGAGTATCACTCCGTCAAGTCCAAGCAGAACAGCGAACGGATCGAGAAACTCCGTCATATAAACTATCAGAGGAACTCCGCCTGCGTTGATATTTGCAAGCAGCCAGATCACCAGTCCCGCAGGTGCTGCGACATAAACGGCGCGAAGCAGCACGAAGAGTGTTCTGTCAAAGATCGAGCGGACGATCACTCTGCCTATCTGCGGTCGGCGGTACGGCGGCAGCTCAAGTACAAACGACGACCTCACCCCTTTTAACGCGGTCACTGAAAGCAGCTTTGATGCCAACAGCGACATAAGTACACTGAACACAATGAAGCCGAGCATGATTGCAGCTCTCAAAAATGAAGACTCCGCACCCGGTGTATTGCAGAAGAAAATAGCAATGAGCGACAGTATCATCGGAAATCTGCCGTTGCAGGGTATCATGCTGTTTGTAATGACAGCGATCAATCGTTCGCGCGGAGAGTCGATTATCCGGCAGCCGGTAACGGCGCAGGCATTGCAGCCGAATCCCATCGCGGTAGTAAGAGATTGTTTCCCGTGTGCCCCCGCACAGCAGAAACAGCGGTCGAGATTAAATGCGATCCTCGGAAGATAGCCGCAATCCTCCATAAGAGTAAAAAGCGGAAAGAATATCGCCATGGGCGGAAGCATTACTGAAACAACCCACGACAGAGTTGTGTAAACGCCGTCTATCGCAGCGCTGACAATCGTTTTCGAGCAGCCGAGAGAGTACAGCAGCGCTCTGAGCTTATCACCTAAGATCAAAAATGCTCTGCCGAGAAGTTGTGACGGGTAATTTGCGCCGACAATAGTTATCCAGAAAACAAGCAGCAACAACGCAAGCATTATAGGGATCCCGAGTGCTTTTGACAAAATTACCCTGTCTATGGCTCGGTCAATCTTATCGGTAGCTCTTCCGACAACGCAGCATTTTTCAAAAGCATCACGGGCAAGCGCATCGGGATCGGCATTTTTTCCGAATTCAGTCTTTTCAAAATGTGCGGCGTCACGTATCGCCTCCTTCAACTCGGTGAGTCCCTTCCCTTGTCTTGCGGCGGTCGGTATGACGGGAACTCCGAGCAGTTCCGACAGACGCTTGTGATCTATTTCGATTTCCTTTTTTCTTGCTTCATCTATCAGATTTACACAGAGTACAACAGGCTTTTCGACAGCGCAGATGATCCCCGATGCAAAGCGGAGATTTCTCTCGATACATACCGCATCTATCACAACCGCAAGCACATCGTATTCTCCCGAGCGGATATGATCGCACGCAGCCTTTTCCTCGGCGGACGCAGGTTCAAGAGAATACGTTCCCGGAAGATCAAGAAGAGTAAAATTGTCTCCGTCGAAGGAATACTCGCCCTTTGCGCTCTCGACTGTTTTTCCCGTCCAGTTGCCTGTATGCTGATGCAGTCCCGTGAAGCTGTTGAAGATCGTGCTCTTGCCGACGTTCGGATTGCCTGCAAGCGCCACTGTATATGATCTTTTCAATATATCTCCCCCTGTTGCAGCTTATCGCCGTATATCTTATCAGCATCGTTTCTGCGGACGGCTATTACCGAGCCGCCGACTCTCACCGCCTCGGGACCTCCGAAAAGCCCGACATAAAGTTTATCGATACGAGCGCCTTCGAGAAATCCCAACTCCTCAAGCCGTTTTTTTATCGCAAGTTCACTGCCGATGCCTTTTATCACAAGGCTTTCGCCGATCTTTATCTGAGCCAGAGTAGGCATAACACAACACCTTTCCCGAAATGATCTGTCACATCTCACTTTACCAATTTATGCAGCAGCGAAAAATTGGTGCAAAAAGCGCCGACGCTGAAAGGATAGACCTTCAAACGTCGGCGCTGCCGTATTTATTCTTTTGAAATATGTATCAGATCAATCGCAGACCTTTACTCTCCAGCCGAACGGATCGTCAAGCTTGCCGTACTGGATACCTGTCATAGTGTCGTAAAGCTTCTGGCTGAGTTCACCAATCTCACCGTTGTTGATGACCATAACGTCGTCAACGTATCTGAGCTTTCCTACAGGAGAGATAACAGCGGCTGTACCTGTGCCGAATACCTCTTCGAGCTTGCCTGTATGCTGAGCCTCGAGAAGCTCATCAACAGAGATCCTTCTCTCCTCTACTTCGTAGCCCCAGCTCTTGCAAAGCTGTATCGTGGAATCTCTCGTAACGCCGGGAAGGATAGAGCCGTTGAGCATAGGAGTTACTACCTTGCCGTCGATCTTGAAGAAGATGTTCATGGAACCAACTTCCTCGATGTACTTGCGCTCAACGCCGTCAAGCCAAAGAACCTGAGAGTATGCGTCGTTGTGAGCCTTTACCTGACCGATGAGGCTTGCTGCGTAGTTTCCGCCTGTCTTAGCGAAGCCCATACCGCCTCTTACTGCACGAACGTATTCGTCCTCGATCCAGATACCTACAGGATCAAGACCGCTCTCATAGTAAGCGCCCGAAGGAGCGAGAATGATCATGAACAGATATGTCTCGGACGGAGCAACGCCGAGGAACTCATCTGTTGCGATGATGAACGGACGGATATAAAGCGATGTGCCGGGATCTGTGGGGATCCAATCCTTGTCCACCTCGACAACTGCCTTACAAGCCTGTACGAAATCCTCAACGGGGATCTGGGGAATGCAGAGACGATCGTTTGTCTTCTGCGCTCTCTCGGCATTCTTCTCGGGTCTGAAAAGGTAAACCTCTCCGTTGTCGCCCTTGTATGCCTTGAGTCCCTCGAACATCTCCTGACCGTAGTGGTATACCATTGCGGCAGGCGAAAGGCTGAGCTTCTGGAACGGAACGATCCTCGGATCATGCCAGCCCTGACCCTCTGTGTAGTTCATAATGAACATATGATCTGTGAAAATCTTGCCGAATCCGAGCGGCTTTCCCGGCTCGGGCTTTGCCTTCGGCGTAGTTGTCTTGGTGATTTTGATGTCCAACACAAAAATGCATCTCCTTAGTAAGGTATAAATAGTGGCGGGATAATCCCTGACAAGTACGATTATATAACTATTATAAGTAAAAGTCAAGAATTGAGGTGAAAAATTGCAATTTTATTTTCTCAATCCTTCAAATCTTTTTCTGTGAAGTATTTATTGATCTCTCTTATAAAAACATCTCCGTATTTTTCGAGCTTTCGTCCACCTACGCCGCTGATCTTTGAGAACTGTTCGCGTGAGCGGGGTTTCGCTTCACAGATATTTCTCAACACAGCATCGGAGAATACGACATATGCGGGGACCGACGCTCTGTCCGCAAGCTTTTTCCGAAGCGATCTGAGCCGCTCGTAAAGCTCATAGTCCGAGGGGATTTCCTTTGCGCCTTTTCTTTTCGTCTTTGCGTCCCTGAGAACTTTTGTTTCAACAGACTGCTCACCCGACAAAACGGCTGACGCCTTGTCCGTCAGAAAGAGAACAGGATACTGTCCGTCATCCTGAGCGATCAGCCCGAGCGAGATCAGCGAGTTTATCATCGAGCGCAGCTTGCTTTCACTGCAATCCTTCATAATGCCGAAGGTCGAAAGCCTGTCAAATCCGAGATCCGTTATCCTCTTGTTTGAACTCCCGCGCAGGATATCGCAGATCATCTTGACTCCGAAACGCTGACGTGTCCGCGCGATGCAGGACATGATCTTCTGAGCCTCTACCGTGATATCGAGCTTCTCGTAATTTTGCAGGCAGTTTGAGCACTTCCCGCACGAACCCGTAAACGATTCTCCGAAATAGCGAAGCATATATCCTCTGAGACAGTCGTTTGTAGTGCAGTAGAACGTCATATATTTTAATTTGAGTTCGTCTTTCAGACGCAGCTCCCTCTGCTCTTCTTCGGTCATGTTGTCATTAGGTTCTGAATTTTCTATTAAAAATCTTGCAGTTCTTACATCTCTCGGCTCATACAAAAGTATACACTCCGCCTCGCTGCCGTCTCTTCCCGCACGTCCTGCCTCCTGATAGTAGCTTTCGAGGTCCTTCGGCATATTGTAATGGATAATATACGATACGTTTGATTTGTCGATACCCATTCCAAAGGCGTTTGTCGCAACGATTACCGACGCCCGGTCGTAAACAAATGCCTCCTGGCTCTGCCGCCGTTCCTCGTCGGAAAGCCCCGCATGGTACCGCACCGCACTGATTCCGTTTTCACAAAGCTGGGCGCAGACCTTCTCGACATTGATCCTTGTCGAACAATAAACAATTCCGCTGAGAGCGCGCCTTTCTCTGACAAGCTCCAGCAGCTTCACCCATTTTGTAGAGGGCTTCATAACGGAGAAAAAGAGATTGGGACGATCAAATCCAGTAGTCACGCAGACGGGATCCTTCAGAGAAAGCAGCTTGATAATATCCTTTTTCACGTTTTCGGTAGCAGTCGCGGTAAATGCGGCGACAACGGGACGAACAGGGAGCTTTTCGATAAATTTTTCAATATTTAAGTAGCTCGGGCGGAAATCCTGCCCCCACTGAGACACGCAGTGAGCTTCGTCTACCGCTACGAGAGAAACATCTATATTCTTACATATCTCGATAAAGCTCTCCGTCTCGAGCCGCTCGGGCGCAACATAGATCACTTTATAAAGCCCGTTTCTGATATTCGAAAGCACCTTGCAGTACTGATTATACGTAAGCGAACTGTTGACGTAAGCTCCTCTTATACCCGACTGCACGAGCGACATTACCTGATCGTGCATCAGAGAAATAAGCGGCGATATCACGAGCGCAACACCGCCGAGCATCAGCGCAGGTATCTGATAACATACCGACTTTCCTGCGCCTGTCGGCATTATCCCGACAACGTCTTTGCCCTGCAATATCCCGTCGATCAGTTCCTCCTGCCCGATCCGAAACGACTCGTGACCGAAATACTCCTTGAGTATTTCGTATTTTTTCGATGTATCTTCTGTACTCATACTTACGTCTCCAATATGTGATGTCTGTATTATAACACACCAACTACTTCTCCTGCAATACACCTTATACCAAAATGCCGTGGTTTTTCAATCGACCCGCACCACTTCTGTATAAATGAAGATAGTCTTTTTAAAATTGATCTTCTTGTATCAAAAGCGGCAGAAGTCTGTACCGTTACATAACTTCTGCCGTGCTTATGATCTATGACCGCTTTTGTCTAAGGAGACACTGATTAAATCGAGTGCCAAAATTGCGCAGTCAGATTTCGTGGCAAATTGGACAAAAAAGCCGCAGTAATACTGACG
>ONIC01000118.1 GCA_900317815.1 uncultured Eubacteriales bacterium
ATACGGCAGTATTACTGCGGTCGTTTCGTGCAATCTGCCTGAAAATCTGACGGCGCAATATGAGCACTCGCTTTAATCAGTGTCTCCTTATATATTTTATATAAAATTGGAGATGATTTTTTGAACGACCCTCATATTAAAAAATATATTTTCGGAGATCCTTTTGAAACAGGCGCAGTGGTAAACGATGTCAGTATCGAGACGGGAAACCCGCCCTACATTATCCTTGATAAAGACCCCTCCGCAATTACATATACAATGGGGAAGAGCGACCGTGTCTACGGCCTCGGCGAGTCCGTCAGAGGTATCAACAAGCGCGGCTGGATCTACGAGATGTACTGCTCCGACGATCCTATGCACACCGAGACTAAGCGTTCTCTCTACGGCTCGCATCCGTTTATGATAGTAGACGGCGAAGAGCTGTTCGGTCTTTTTATTGACTACGCCGATCGCATTGTCTTCGATATCGGCTACGAGTCGGTAAATACGATCAATATCAGAGTCGGCGCTCCCGATTACAAGCTCTACATCATTGAAGGCTGCACACCCGATGAGATCGTCTCGGGATTCAGAAGACTTATCGGCAAGAGCTATATCCCGCCGTTCTGGGCGTTCGGATTTCAGCAGAGCCGCTGGAGCTACTATACTTCAAACGATGTCCGACGTGTCATAGACAGCTATAAAAGCGACGGATTTCCGCTCGATGCAGTCTATCTTGATATCGATTATATGGAGGATTTCAAGGACTTTACGGTCAGCAGCGAGAGATTTCCCGACCTTGCCGAGCTTGTAGAGTCATCAAAGCGCAATGGCGTTCACCTCGTTCCGATCATCGATGCAGGCGTGAAGATCGAGGAGGGCTATGATGTCTACGAGGAGGGCAGAGACAACGGCTTCTTCTGCAAAGACGAAAACGGCGAGGATTTTACAGCGGCTGTCTGGCCGGGCAGGGTATGCTTTCCCGATTTTCTCAATAAGGACGCCGCACACTGGTTCGGAATGAAGTATAAAACGCTCATCGACCTCGGAATAGACGGTTTCTGGAACGATATGAATGAGCCTGCGATCTTCTATTCCGAAAATCGGCTCGATAAAGCTATCGACAAGGTGGCTTCGCTCAAGGGCGTGAATATCGGCATCTACGACTTTTTTGCGCTTAAGGATACAGTGCTCGGTCTTTCAAACAGCGGTGAAGATTACTCCGCTATGTATCACAATGTAAACGGTGAGAGAATCTGCCACGACAAGGTTCATAACCTCTTCGGCTATAATATGACAAAGTCAGCCTCCGATGCATTCAAGGAGATCGCGCCCGATAAAAATATCCTCCTGTTTTCCAGAGCTTCATATATAGGTATGCACCGCTGCGGCGGTATCTGGATGGGCGACAATCAGTCGTGGTGGTCACACCTCAAGCTCAATCTTCAGATGCTGCCCTCGCTCAATATGTGCGGCTTTATGTACACAGGCGCAGACCTTGTCGGCTTCGGGGACAACTGCACCGAAGAGCTGGCGCTTCGATGGCTTGCGCTCGGGATCTTCAACCCGCTTATGAGAAATCATTCGGCGCTCGGAACACGCGATCAGGAGTTCTACCGCTTTGAGAATAAGGACGCTTTCAGATCTCTGCTGAATCTGCGCTACAGCCTGATACCATACCTTTACAGCGAGTTTGTAAGATCCGTTGAACAGGATAAAATGATGTTCCGCCCGCTTTCTTTTGAGTACAGGGAAGATAAGTTCGCAGCAGCCTGCGAGGACCAGCTTCTTGTCGGTGACAGCATTATGATAGCGCCTGTTTACGAGCCAAATGCGATCGGCAAAAACGTCTATATCCCGGAGGAAAATATGATCGCCGTGCGTATGCGGGCTTATGACGATTACACAGTCGAGCATCTTTCCAAGGGACATCACTTTATCGAGATCCCCGCAAACGAGACAGTGATATATATAAGAAAAGGTAAAGCCCTCCCTCTTGTAACGCCGGCCGCCTGCACTGCCGATATCAATCCGGATACCGTGAAGTTTATCGGTGAATTTGCCGATGATTACGAGTACACGTTCTGCATTGAAGCAGGCGTACAAAACGGCGAGAGCATAATTACAAAGAAGACGTACAAACCCTGACATCTGACAAAGGAGACAGTCTTATGAAAGTGACAAATGACATCCGTTACATCGGAGTAAACGACCACAGCATCGACCTGTTTGAGGGTCAGTACATCGTGCCGAACGGTATGGCGTACAATTCCTACTTGATAAGTGACGAAAAGACAGCCGTTATGGATACGGTAGACCGCAATTTTACCGACGAATGGCTCTCAAATCTCGAAGAAGCCCTTGAAGGAAGGCTCCCCGATTATCTGATAGTCCAGCACATGGAACCCGACCACTCCGCAAATATAAAGGTATTTATGGAGAAATATAAGGACGCAAAGATCGTCTCATCAATCAAGGCGTTCGCTATGATGAAGAACTTTTTCGGTACGGAATTTGAGGACAGGCGCATCGTGATAGGTGAGGGCGACAAGCTTTGTCTCGGATCTCACACTCTCAATTTTGTCGGCGCTCCGATGGTACACTGGCCCGAGGTCGTTGTCACCTATGACAGCACAGACAAGGTGCTTTTCTCCGCCGACGGCTTCGGAAAATTCGGCGCTCTCGATGTGGAGGAGGACTGGGCGTGTGAGGCAAGGCGCTACTATATCGGCATCGTCGGGAAGTACGGCGCACAGGTGCAGGCGCTGCTGAAAAAGGCTTCCGCTCTTGACATCAGGATCATCTGCCCGCTCCACGGCCCTGTTCTGAGCGAGAATCTCGGCTACTATCTCGATCTTTACAATACATGGTCAAGCTATTCGACCGAAACCGAGGGCATAATGATAGCCTACACCTCCGTTTAAGGCAACACTAAGAAGGCTGTCGAGCTGCTTGCGCAGAAGCTCTCCGAAAAGGGCTGCCCGAAGGTCGTTGTGAACGATCTTGCGCGCTGTGATATGGCTGAAGCAGTCGAGGACGCTTTCCGCTACGGCAGGATCGTTCTTGCTACAACTACCTACAATGCGGAGATATTCCCGTTTATGCGCGAGTTCATCAACCACCTCACCGAGCGCAATTTCCAAAACAAAACAATAGCTCTGATCGAAAACGGCTCGTGGGCGCCCAGGGCAGCTAAGATTATGAGAGAGATGCTCTCGGAATGTAAGAACATTACCTTTACGGATACGACCGCAAGGATCATGTCTGCGCTCAGCGATGAAAGCGAAGCTCAGATCGAAAAGCTTGCCGATGAACTCTGCATGGACTACCTCGCTCAGCACGATGAAACGGCTGACAAGAACGATATGACGGCGCTTTTCCGCATTGGCTACGGCCTTTATGTAGTTACCTCGAACGACGGAAAGTGTGACAACGGTCTGATCGTCAACACGGTATCTCAGGTCACAGACTCCCCGAACCGTGTTGCTGTTACGATCAACAAGCGAAACTACTCCCACGATGTTATAAAAGAAACAGGAGTAATGAACGTAAACTGTCTCTCCGTTGAAGCTCCGTTCTCGGTCTTCGAATCGTTCGGATTCAGAAGCGGAAGAGACGTTGATAAATTCGCAGATTGCAAGCCTCTGCGCTCCGACAACGGACTTGTATTTTTGCCGAAGTACATCAATGCTATGATGTCGCTGAAGGTAGAGCAGTACCTCGATCTCGGCAGCCACGGAATGTTTATATGTTCCGTAACGGAGGCCCGTGTGCTTTCCGACAAGGAAACGATGACATATACGTACTATCAGCAGAACGTCAAGCCGAAGCCTGCAACAGAAGGCAAGAAAGGCTTTGTATGTAAGGTCTGCGGATATGTCTATGAAGGGGACGAACTGCCCGAGGATTATATCTGCCCCTTGTGCAAACACGGCGCAGCAGATTTTGAACCTATTTAGCAGCTCATTATCTGCATCAGGTATAAACGACTTCGTTAAACAGTAATTGAGGTAAAAAATGGTTATTGATTTTGAAAGCATTGAAGAAACAAGAATTAACAGATTCAAAGGCGGAGTAGGGGATACAATCTCCAGAATGCGTGTTGATGAGTTGGGTAAGATCATGTACGGAAGACTTGAGCCGGGCAGCTCGATCGGTTTTCATCTTCACGAGACAAGCAGCGAGATTATCTATATCTTGTCGGGTGTTGCCGATTTTCTCTATGATGATACAACGGAGAAGGCGGCTGCGGGTCAGTGTCACTATTGCCCCCGCGGTCATAAACACTCGATGATAAACAACGGTACAGAGGATCTCGTATACTTTGCCGTTGTCCCCGAACACAGCGTACAGTGACCGCATGACATCCGATCGTTATGTATTTATGGCGCATAACGATCGGTATCTAGGGAGCCACTGATTAAAGCGAGTGCTCATATTGCGCCGTCAGATTTTTAGGCAAATTGTTTGAAAAAACCGCACGAATACTGTCCGCAAGGAA
>ONIC01000037.1 GCA_900317815.1 uncultured Eubacteriales bacterium
GAACGGTGCATTGCGGTACGGTATGCGGCAAATATCTGTAAAGTATGATCGCGGCGCGATAGTGACGCATACAATAAACCGAGTTCGCGTATGTGCCTGCAGGCGCTTGTCCGCCGCGTATATGCCTGCGGGCGCTTGCCCGCGGCGCACGCCCGCTGATTTCCACAAAAAACTTGACAGTTGATTTTCAGCGTGATATGATAAAGGTTGTGGGTCGGGAGTACGGCTCGCAAAATATATTTTAACGAAATATTCAACCCTGCAATTTTGTCATTTCCTGTATTTTGTTTAAATAAAAAAGAGGTCGATGATATGCTGTTAGATAGGTTTTTGCCTCGTATAGATTTCGATTCATACGAGGACTTCAAAACGAATTTCAAGATCAATGTTCCCGAGGATTTCAACTTCGGCTACGATATAGTTGACGAGTGGGCAAAGCTCGATGAAAAAAAGCTCGCTCTCGTCTGGTGCGACGATCACGGAGAGGAAAAGCGCTTCACCTTCAAGGAGATCAGCCTGCTTTCAAACCGCGCCGCAAATTATTTCAGAAGCCTTGGCATCAGGAAGGGCGATCCTGTTATGATGATCCTTCGCCGCCGCTGGGAGTACTGGATCTGCGCCGTTGCGCTCAACAAGATAGGCGCGATCATCATTCCGAGCACACTCCAGCTCGTTAAGAAGGACATCGTCTACAGAGGAAACGCCGCAAAGGTCAGGGCGATCGTATGTATCAACGACGACTACGTAATAGATCAGGTGGAGCGGTCGCTGCCCGAGGTGCCGACTATCGCTCATCACATCGTGGTCGGTCAGCCGAGAGAGGGCTGGGAGTTCTTCGAGGAGGACTTTATGAAGTTCCCCGATACATTCGAGCGTCCGACAGACGATCAGAGAACGAACAGCAACGACATCATGCTCGTGTACTTTACATCGGGCACAACCGGTATGCCGAAGATGATCCAGCACAATTTCGCTCACCCTCTCGGTCATATCATCACTGCGAAATACTGGCAGCAGGTGCAGGAAAATAAACTGCACATGAGCGTTACCGATTCCGGCTGGGCAAAGTTCGGCTGGGGCAAGATCTACGGACAGTGGATCTGCGGCGCCGTTGTTTTCGCTTACGATATGGACAAGTTCGTACCAAAAAATCTCCTGCAGAAGATGGCAGACTATAAGCTGACTACGTTCTGCGCGCCGCCTACGATGTACCGCTTTATGCTGCTTGAGGACGTTGCGAGCTTCGATCTTTCCTCGATCGAGCACTGGGCAACGGCGGGCGAGCCGCTCAATCCCGAGGTCAACTCCAAGTGGTTCGGCTTCACGGGCCACAATATATATCAGGGCTTCGGTCAGTCCGAGAGTCCCGTTCTCCTTGCGGACTTCCAGTGGGACGACATCAAGATCGGCTCCACGGGAAAGCCCTCTCCGCTCTATGACATCAAGCTGCTCGACAACGAGGGCAAGGAAGTCGGTATCGGCGAGGAAGGTTCTATCTGCGTTATGGACGTAAAGAACAATCCGCCCGTCGGCCTTTTCACAGGCTACTATCTAAACCCCGAAATGACGGAAGAGATACTCCACGGTCAGTGCTACAACACCTGCGATATGGCTTGGCAGGACAGCGAGGGCTACTACTGGTTCGTCGGCAGAAACGACGATGTTATCAAGTGCTCGGGCTACCGCATCGGACCGTTCGAGGTCGAGAGCGCGCTTCTGGAGCATGACGCCGTTATCGAGTGCGCCATAACGGGTGTGCCCGATCCTGTCAGAGGTCAGGTCGTCAAGGCAACGTGCGTTATCAAGAAGAACTACGAGCCGAGCGCAGCGCTCATCAAGGAGCTTCAGGATCACGTCAAGCACTCGACCGCGCCGTACAAATACCCGCGCGTTATCGAGTTTGTAGACGAGCTGCCGAAGACGTACAGCGGCAAGATCAAGCGCGCGCAGATACGCCACGAGGACGAGGAAGCAGTCAGGGTAAGAGACGCAAATCAGCCCAATATGAAAAAATAATACATAATGTAAAGCGTTCCGTTTTTTTATTCGGAACGCTTTTGTTGTCTTAATTAAAGTTTTTGCTCCGCTTTTTTCAAAAAGCGGACGGGTCGCAAGGGCGGCGCCCTTGCCCGTCGGAGACCTTTTTCCAAACCCTTTTGGGGTGAATTTTGGCAGAAAATGTCCCTGACAAGCGACTGTTCACAAGCTCTTCGCCGCTCCGGGGCGAGAAGAGAGTTTTATCAGCACTCGGAAGCGTTTAAAGAACGCTTGTTTTTTATGCCCTTGTAAACAAAAGAAATAAATATTTCACAATATTTTTATTGATTATTTATCCGAGGTGTAATATAATAAATACAGATACTGCGAGCAAATCGCAATTAAGGAGGTTTATTATGAGCAACAGAATTATTCTCAACATGGTATCGCACCACGGCAAGGGCGCTGTGAAGGAGATCCCCGTGATCGCAAAAACAAAGGGATTTTCGCACATCTTTGTATGCACAGACCCGGATCTTCTGAAATTCGGCGTTACCAAAAAGGTGACGGATCTGCTCGATGAAGCGGGAATTGCCTATACGGTCTATTCACACATCAAGCCCAATCCGACAATCGAAAACGTCAGGGACGGCGTTGCCGCTTTCAAAGAGTGCGGCGCAGATTCGATAGTAGCTATCGGCGGCGGCTCCTCTATGGATACGGCAAAGGCGATCGGCGTTATTATCACAAATCCCGAATTTGAAGACGTTCGCTCGCTCGAGGGCGTAGCTCCGACAAAGAACCACGCAGTGCCGACTATAGCTGTCCCGACAACGGCAGGCACGGCTGCGGAGGTAACGATCAATTACGTTATCACAGACGTTGAAAAGGAACGCAAGTTCGTCTGCGTTGACGAGCACGATATCCCCGAGGTCGCTATCGTCGATCCCGATATGATGTCGTCTATGCCTAAGGGACTCACCGCCGCTACGGGTATGGATGCGCTGACCCACGCTATAGAGGGCTACACGACTAAGGCTGCGTGGGAAATGACCGATATGTTCCATCTCGAGGCGATAAGACTTATTGCAAAGAACCTGCGCGGCGCAGTCGAGAATATCCCCGAAAACCGCGAGGGTATGGCGCTTGCTCAGTATGTTGCGGGAATGGGCTTCTCGAATGTCGGACTCGGCATCGCCCACTCCATCGCCCACACGCTCGGCGCACACTACGACACACCTCACGGCGTTGCCTGCGCTATGATGCTCCCGATCGTTATGGAGTACAATCAGGACTTTACAGGCGAGAAATACAGAGAGATCGCCCGCGCAATGGGTGTCGAGGGCGTTGATTCCATGAGCGTGGAGGAATACAGAAAAGCCGCTGTGGACGCTGTAAAGCAGCTTTCAAAGGACGTAGGTATCCCCGAGAAGAACGACCGTGTGCGTCCTGAAGATCTCGACCGCCTCGCTCAGGATGCGTTCGACGATGCCTGCCGTCCGGGAAATCCGCGCGACACGAGCGTTGAAGAGCTGAAAGAGCTCTACAAAAAAGTAATGGTGTAACTTAGTTAGAATTTTATGAAACTCTGCCCGGAAGCGATACTCTTTGCTTTCGGGCACGCTTTTTTAGTGTGGAGTATAGGAAACGTTTTTTATATCTCGATGAAAGCTGACGATATGCAATTATTTACGCCGAGTCTCAGGCTTACGCATTTCTCCATACCGATATAAATCAAGCATCAGTGTCTCCTCAACACTCAACACGAAAGTGTGGCTTCCTCATTGACTTCCAACTATCATTGCACTATAATAGAGTCATAATCTTTTGCGAAAAGGGGCGTCATCGGGGTGCTGAAGGGATTGAGGACTTTTCAAAAAAAATCGCTTAAAAACGACATAATAAGCGGTATCATAATCGCATTGGTGTCGATCCCGATCTCGATGGGCTACGCTCAGATCGCGGGACTTCCGCCGCAGTACGGACTTTACGGCTCTGTGCTGCCCGTTTTGCTGTTCGGACTGTTCTCCTCGTCTCCGCAGTATATCTTCGGCGTTGACGCAGCGCCCGCTGCGCTTGTAGGCGGTACGCTCGTATCGGCGGGGATAGCGTTTTACTCCGAGGAGGCGATGAGCTTTGTCCCTGTGATAACGTTCTTTGTCGGCGTGTGGCTGCTGATATTCTATCTGATAGATTTCGGAAGGCTGACACGCTTCGTCTCATCTCCCGTGATGGGCGGTTTTATCACGGGCATCTGCACGACCATAATTCTTATGCAGACACCGAAGCTTATGGGCGGACAGTCGGGCACGGGTGAGATAACCGAGCTTGTGCCGCACATAATAAGCGAGATACAAACGGACTTCAACTTCTACTCGCTGATAATATCGGCGGTCTGCATAGCTCTGATACAGCTCTTTAAGAAGGTATCGCCAAAGGTGCCCGCATCTGCGGTAATTATGACAGCAGCGGCGGCAGCGCAGTATTTTACGGGATTCTGTACAAAACTCGGCATCAACACGCTTCCCGGTGTTGAAAGAGGTCTCGGTCACATCGTCATTCCCGATTTTTCGCTTTCCAACTGCTTTTCGGGCATCGTTTCGGGCTTTACGGTAGCTCTCGTTATCGCTGCCGAAACTCTCCTTGCCGAGCAGAATTTCGCTATGAAGAACGATTACAGGATAGACGAGGGAAGCGAGCTGCTCGCGTTTTCGGTCTGCAATATCTCGGCGGCTTTTATCGGGGTTTGTCCCGTCAACGGCAGTGTGTCGAGAACGTCTATGAACGATCAGTTCGGCGGAAGAAGCCAGCTCGTCTCGCTCACAGCCTCGCTTGTGATGTCGCTGATACTTCTCTTTTCGACAGGCTTTATAAGCTGCCTGCCTGTGCCTGTGCTGACTTCTATCGTTGTCTGCGCTCTCTGGAGCGGTACGGAGTTTTCTCTTGCGGGAAAGCTATGTAAAAGCAGCCGCAAGGAGTTCTTTATATTTCTGGCGGCGTTTGCGGGAGTTTTGGTCTTCGGCACGATATACGGCGTTGTTATCGGAGTTATGCTTTCCTTTTTGAATGTTATACTCAGAGAGAGCCGTCCGCCGACGTCCTTTCTCGGAGTTATCCCGGGGAGAAATCATTTCTATGATCTTCACACCTACGCCAAGGCGCGCCCGATAAAGAATGTTGTGATATACAGGTTCAACGGCAATCTTTTCTTTGCGAATGTCGGCGGCTTTGCAAGCGACATAGAAAACGCCGTAAAGGAAGACACAAAATATATCATCGTTGACGCAGGCGGGATCGGCAGCATAGATTCAACAGGCGCTCAGGCGCTCGGAATGTTATACAGAAAGCTGAAAAAACGAGGTGTGCAGCTCTTTCTGGTGGAGCAGATATCAAAGGTAAATACGGAACTTCGTACCTACGGACTTGCATACCTGATAGAAAGCGGCGGCATCAGAAGAACGATCACGGATGCACTTGCCGCAGTAGGCATAAACCGTCCGTACACGCTGTGCGACGATTACGAGGACGAGCAGGTAAGTCCCGATACCGCTATACTCCAGGAGTTTGAATGGGCGTTCGGTGACGAAGCTCAGCACTATCTTGAACTGTACACGGAGAAGATACTCCGCAAGGCGCGCGCCGTCGATCCTCACGGAAAGAATGCCCGCGAGGAGTATTCGCATCTCTGGGACGGTATCTCGCCGATAAGCGATCACGTTCTGCTCGATTATCTCGAAACAAAACACACTCAGCTTGCGGAAAAATACGAGCTGACGGAGGAACAGATCAAGCTCGTTATAGATAATCACCGTCAGACGCTCGTGACGGAAGGATACACTGCGCACGATTCCTGACAGTATTATGGAGCCACTGAATAAATCACGTTCTACGAACTGAGCACTCATCTTGCTTGCATCTTTTCGTCATATTGCACTCAACTCCCTCGAAATACGGCAGTATTCCTGCGGTCGTTTCGTGCAATCTGCCTGAAAATCTGACGGCGCAATATGAGCACTCGCTTTAATCAGTGTCTCCTAAATACATCGCACCTCATTATACGGTGCGGCTCGGAAATGATAATATCGCAGCTTATGCGATCATAATATGTATTAATTTGTTTTGATCTAAGAAAGGGTTGTTTATTATGGGTTGCACACACGATTGCAATACTTGCTCGTCTGACTGCAAGTCGGGAAGCGAGCAGAGTCTGAAAACCGAGCTCAACAAGAAGAGCACGGTAAAGAAGGTCATAGCCGTTATGAGCGGCAAGGGCGGCGTCGGAAAATCGACTGTCACCGCTATGCTTGCGGCTGCTATGAACAGAGAGGGTTTCAAGACAGCCATCCTCGATGCAGATATCACGGGTCCCTCCATCCCCAAGATGTTCGGTCTTCACGACAGAGCAATGGGCTGCGAGGACGGGATCATTCCCGCGGTGACCGAGATGGGATTAAAGGTAATGTCGGTCAATCTTCTGCTTGAAAACGATACGGATCCCGTTGTATGGCGCGGTCCCGTTATTTCCGGTACGGTCAATCAGTTCTGGTCAGACGTTGTATGGGGCGATATTGACTATATGTTTGTGGATATGCCTCCGGGAACGGGTGATGTTGCGCTGACGGTGTTCCAGTCGCTTCCGATCGACGGTATAGTTATAGTGACCTCTCCGCAGGAGCTTGTCTCCATGATCGTGGAGAAGGCTGTCAAGATGGCTGAGATGATGAAGATCTCCGTTCTCGGAATAGTCGAGAATATGAGCAGCTTCAAGTGCCCCGAGTGCGGAAAAGAACACAAGATCTTCGGTGAGAGCCACATAGACGACATCGCAGACCGCTATGGTATGCCCGTGCTTGCAAAGCTCCCGATAGATCCCGAGTTTGCAAAGCTCTCCGATGAAGGCAGATCCGAGCTTTTCGTATGTCCCGAGATCGACGAGGCAGTAAGCAAGCTCAAATAAATTTGACGTAAAACCGAAAATATAATACAGGCAGGTCGGGCAATGATGAAAGCTGATAAGAAAAAAAGGAAGCTTCCCATAAAAATATTGGCAGCGGCTCTTCCTGTCTGTCTTATTGCGGGTATGTTCTTTGCATACACCTCGACATACTACCGTGCAGACGATACGGCTCAGGCGGCGCTTATGACCGATGACAAAGTAACTGTCGGGCGTACAGATTACGGATATCTCTTCGACGGACCTTCCGAGACCGACGCGCTGATCTTTTACCCCGGCGGAAAGGTCGAGGAAACTGCGTATGCGCCGATGCTTCGGAGTCTTGCAGAGGGCGGAGTAGATGTGTGTCTTGTGAAGATGCCGTTCAGACTTGCCGTATTCGGAAAGGACAAAGCCGAAAGCGTTATCTCGGAAACGGAATATGAGCGGTACTACATCGGCGGTCATTCGCTGGGCGGCGTTATGGCTTCGAGCTTCGCCGAGGGTAATTCTGATAAGTTCCGGGGCGTGATCTTCTGCGCTGCTTATCCGATCGGAAAGCTGCCGGACGGACTTTTCTGTCTGTCGGTCTACGGTTCGAATGACGGCGTTCTTAATATGGACAAGTATGAGGATGCGAAGATTTATTTTCCGCACGATTTCACCGAGGTTGTGATAGAAGGCGGAAATCATGCGGGCTTCGGCAGCTACGGCGCGCAGGAAGGCGACCTTGACGGCGAAATAACCGCATTAAAGCAGCAGGAACAGACGGTCGGAGAGATACTTTCGAAGATCAATTCCGAAAAAAACGCAACAGCAGAGGAATAATTGCAGGAGGATCAGCATAGAATAATAGTACAAAACAAAAAAAGCCGTACAATCTAACATAAATTGTACCATTGTAACAGACTTTACGGCAAATCAAAAAATAGGTTGACATTGTCCTTATAAAATGATATAATCTATAAATGTCGGGAGCAATTCCGGCTTAACAGGATATCGCGGAGTGGAGCAGTTTGGTAGCTCGTCGGGCTCATAACCCGAAGGTCGTAGGTTCAAATCCTGCCTCCGCAACCAACGGCAAGCGCCGCACGCAGTACGCGTCCGAGTTTTCGGGCGCGCTGTTTTTTTGTCCGCGGACGCAGGTTTTATGCGGGCTTTGGGTAAAAATGCAAACGGCTTGAACA
>ONIC01000175.1 GCA_900317815.1 uncultured Eubacteriales bacterium
CATCAAGGGTGCGTTCACATCCGCAGGTATGGATTCCAGCTCCGACTGGAGATTCAAGACTCACCTTGCTAACCTCCCGATCTACTATGAGTACAAGGCAGACGGAATCGACTCTACAGACGCTATCAAGGGCACATACCTTGACAACTACAAGGCTATCTGGGATCTTTACATCAACAACGCTACATGCGAGCCTTCCATGCTCTCCTCCAAGACAGGTGAGGACGCTGCTGCTGAGTTCGGTCTCGGCGAGGCTGTATTCTATCAGAACGGTACTTGGGAGTACCAGAACTGCATCGACGCAGGTCTTACAGACGAAGAGCTCGGTATGCTCCCGATCTACATCGGCGCTGAGGGCGAGGAGAACCAGGGCCTTTGCACAGGTTCCGAGAACTATTGGTGCGTAAACTCCAAGGCTTCCGAGGCTGACATTCAGGCTACTCTCGACTTCCTTAACTGGGTAATCACAAGCGATGAGGGCAGAACAGCTATGTCTCAGGATATGGGCTTCGTAACTCCGTTCAAGACATTTGACGAGGACGAGAAGTATCAGGCAGACAATGCTCTTATCAAGGCTGCTGACGAGTACATCGCTGCAGGCAAGACAGCTGTTAAGTGGAACTTCTCCACAATTCCTTCCGAGAAGTGGAAGGACGGCGTTGGCGCTGCACTTCTTGACTACGCTCAGGGCACAGGCGACTGGGACGGCGTTAAGACTGCATTCGTAGACGGCTGGAAGACAGAGTACGAAGCAGCTCACGGTGAAGGCGGCGAAGAGGCTGCTGCTGACGATTCTGCTGCAGAGGAAGAGTCTGCTGAGGAAAGCACAGCTGAGTAATTAAAATAATAAAGCTTATGCAGAGAGTGGACGGAGCTGCTCCGTTCACTCTTTGCGGTTTATTTCCGATTTTTCAGGGCTTGCTGATTAAATCAAGTCTTTCGGACTTGTTATTCATCTCGCTAATCTTTTCGCTGACTTACCCACAAAAACTTTGGAATACGTCGGTACTCCTGCAATATGTCGGGTGGTTTGCCTGAAAACTTCTGCACCGTATGAGGTGATCGGTATATCCTTAAAAATCGGAAGCGCAGCTGTAAATAATACAGAATTGCGATTTTCAGGGTTCGGCAATTGCCGAAAAGGTGATTTTTCACTGTAAGGTGATGCTATGATAAATATTGATGAATTAGTTATTTACAGAAAGCTTGACGACAGAGATATCCTCAAAGACGTCATAGCAGCTATCGATGAAAGCGACACGGCTTCTTCAGCCGAGATCGTTTACCGTGCTGCGGGACGTTTGATCGAGCTTGCCGGAACTTACGGTTTTAAAGGGAATCTGTGGCATTGCTATTTGACGCTGCTTCTTGTAAACAGCGAAAACCCGTTCAGCACTGCGTGTGAAATGCGCGGGATCGGGGACTTGTCGCTCAGACGACTGGCTATTCACGATTTTATGATATTCCGTGAACTGTTCAGGATAGACTTCAGCGAAATAAGCTGTTTTCGTGAGGCTTCCGTGTTTTCAATGATTCTTGACTATCAGAGAGGAGATGACGTCGGTAAAGCGTTTAATAAGCGTATTCGTGACTGCATCTGTGAGCTTGGAGTCAGACTTGCTCAAAGTGCGGGAATAGAGGAGTTTGCCGATAATATTATCGACTTTTACCGCCGCTTCGGAGTGGGAAAACTCGGTCTGCACAAGGCTTTCCGTATGGACAGGGACTCCACGGGAGCTATCATAGTGCCTATTACGAATATAGCGCACGTTCGTCTCGATGATCTTGTCGGTTACGAGAGTGCGAAAAAGCAGCTTACCGACAACACCGAGGCGTTTCTCAAGGGCAGACGTGCGAATAACTGTCTGCTTTACGGTGACGCAGGAACGGGAAAATCCTCGAGCATCAAGGCGATCCTCAACAAATATTACGAGGACGGACTTCGTATAATTGAGGTATATAAGCATCAATTCAAGGATATTAACGAGATAATCGCTCAGATCAAAAACAGAAATTACAAATTCATTTTGTATATGGACGATCTCTCGTTTGAAGATTTCGAAACGGAGTACAAGTATCTCAAGGCAGTCATTGAGGGCGGACTTGAGAAGAAACCTGATAATGTGCTGATCTATGCGACATCGAACAGACGTCATCTTATCAAAGAGAACTTCTCCGACAGAGACGAGTGGAGCGGCGACGTACATAAGACAGACACCGTTCAGGAAAAGCTCTCGCTTGCCGCACGTTTCGGAGTATCTATATTTTTCGGCGCACCTGACAAAAAGCAGTTTCAGAACATCGTGTGTGAGCTTGCACGCCGCGATGATGTTAAGATGGACGAACAGCAGCTGCTGCTCGAAGCAAATCGCTGGGAGCTTTCTCACGGCGGCTTCTCGGGACGTACTGCGCGTCAGTTCGTAGATCACCTGCTCGGAGTTCAGGAATGACCTTTCAGTGAAAAGCTACCTTTTCGCAATTATCGCGCCCTATTAAACTCAGGCAAATAACAGCTTCAGGGTGAGACTCCCGAACGGCTGTAAAGAAGGGAAGATCTAAATGAGTAAAAAAGAACTGAGACCGTATTTTTTTCTTTTTGCATTGCCAACGTTCATTTGTTTTATGATCGGCTTTGTTATCCCCTTTGGACTCGGTATCTATCTTTCGTTCTGTAAGTTTACGACAGTTAGAGATGCCGTCCCGGTAGGACTTAAAAACTACCAGGATATGTTCAAAGACCCCGAATTTATACACGCACTCTGGTATACGGCTATATTCGCCGTAATATCGGTTATAACGATCAATTTCTTCGGATTTGCGATCGCAATGCTGCTTACTAAAGGTATCAGAGGTACAAACCTTTTCAGAACGGTATTCTTTATGCCGAACCTCATCGGCGGTATCGTTCTCGGTTACATCTGGCAGCTTATCTTCAACGGTATTCTCTCGCATTTCGACCTCACACTTACATACAGCGAGGTCTATGGCTTCTGGGGCTTGATCATTCTTATGAACTGGCAGCAGATCGGTTATATGATGATCATTTACATCGCAGGTATTCAGAACGTACCTCCCGAGCTTATTGAAGCCGCAAAGATCGACGGCGCAACGGGCAGACAGGTGCTCGGTCATGTAATCCTGCCGATGGTTATGCCCTCGATCACGATCTGTACATTCCTTACCCTGACCAACTCGTTCAAGCTGTTCGACCAGAACCTTGCTCTTACGAACGGTCTCCCCGGAAACAGGTCGGAACTTCTTGCACTTAATATTTACAACACGTTCTATGGCCGTGTAGGCTTTGAGGGCGTCGGTCAGGCGAAGGCTGTTGTCTTCTCGATCATTGTCGGCGCACTCGCTATCGTTCAGCTTGTAATGACACATCGTAAGGAGGTGCAGCAGTAATGTCAAGATACGTACCCGAGACCCTGCAAAAGGGCGATCTGCTGCCGCCGGAGATACAGGCGATCGTAGATCAGAAAAAGAAAAAGAGCTCTTACGCATACAACGCAAGAAGTTCGCCGTATTCGCTCCTTTGGACGATCATTCTTTCGATCATTTCAGTAGTTTACGTTATTCCTGTTATTCTCGTAATCATCAACTCTTTCAAGAGAAAGGCGTATGTTGCACGTAATCCGTTTGAGATCCCGAGCGGTAAAATGTTCGTAGGTCTCGAGAACTATAAGAACGGAATCGAGAAGATCGGATTCTTCTCTGCTTTCGGCAACTCGCTCCTTATTACGGTAGGCTCGGTTATCGTTATTATACTTTTCTGCTCAATGGCAGGCTGGTATATCACGAGAGTTAATTCTGTTTTCACTAAGATCTTCTATTATCTCTGCGTATTCTCGATGATCGTTCCTTTCCAGATGGTTATGTATACGCTCTCGAAAACTGCCGATGCGCTTCACCTCGGTAATCCGTGGGGTATCATTATTGTATATCTCGGCTTCGGAGCGGGACTCGCCGTCTTTATGTTCTGCGGATTCGCAAAGAGTATACCGCTCGAGATCGAAGAGGCAGCTATGATCGACGGCTGTAACCCGATCCAGACATACTTCCGAGTAGTTATGCCGATCCTTAAGCCTACGGCTATTTCGGTTGCTATCCTTGAAGCTATGTGGATCTGGAACGACTACCTTCTTCCGTCGCTTGTGCTCGATAAGACGAAGTACAAGACTATCCCGATCGCTATTCAGTACCTCAAGGGCGGCTATGGCTCCGTTGATATGGGCGCTATGATGGCTATGCTCGTACTTGCGATCGTCCCGATCATTATCTTCTACGCATTCTCGCAGAAGTACATCATCGATGGTGTTGTTGCAGGTGCCGTAAAGGGTTAATAATTATCAAAAATTTGCGCCTATGCTCAGTGCATAGGCGCTGTCTTTATTCCTCGCGTTTTCCCGTCATAAACTTCTTCGGATCGACCCACTTGCCTTTTTCCCGTACAGCAACATGAACGTGCGCGCTTTGTGCTGATTCCCCCGGGATAGCATAGACAGTCCCGACGAAATCTCCCGCCGAAACAACATCACCTTGCTGAACGAGTGCTGTTTTTGCAAGTCCGCAGTAGTATGATGATACATCTTTCGAATGTTCGATAACTACGACATTACCAAGAAGATCGTCATAGTAAATATCGGTCACGACACCCTGCCCCATAGCGCGGACTTTGTCATCAATCTGAGCTTCGTAGTCAATACCCGTATGAGCGCGGTAATCTCCGAGCGTCTCATTGTAAACGGGAGTTTCACTGTAGTCAGAGATGATCTTGTGGTTTTTGATCGGCTCGCAGTTAAAGTGTACCTCACGGTCGGTATCGCTTTCAGACCTGACACCGCTGACAGTCGCATTGACACGCGCTTCTTCCTTAGGTAAGTCGGGCTTGTCCGAGTCGGAGGTCACTTCCTCGACGATCGTTACAGGGGGATCTAAGTAGGAATGCACGTTGTTGACTGTTGTCCAGACTGCAGCGCCTATCGCCACAAGACAGACGCCGAGAGCGGTCAGAAACCCCTTTGTAAAGGTCTTGCCCTTGTGCTCGGGTTCCTCCTCTATCTCGTCTTCATCATCAAAATAATCATCAAAAAAATCTTTTTTCACGGTAACACCTCCAATACTATTATTGGAAATGTTACCGTGAATATACATATCCGTTATTATAAATATACAGAACTGTTTTCTACGACATTGAACGATCCGGCGTATAATAAGGCGGAACGCTCGCCCGCTGCAAACAGTGACGAGTGCGGCG
>ONIC01000129.1 GCA_900317815.1 uncultured Eubacteriales bacterium
GGTACACCTGTTCCCATTCCGAACACAGAAGTTAAGCTCAATAACGCCGAAGATACTTGGGTGGTGACGCCCCGGGAAAATAGGAAGGTGCTAACACTTTAAAGCAGCTACTATGTAGCTGCTCTTTTTTTTGTCCTAATCAACAGAGTGAACAGATTATTAGTCCGAAGTTGGCGGGCGAGAATATTTATTAATAAAACGGGTATGCAATCAATAGCATACCCGTTTATTTTTAATCTGCCGCAGCCGGCTTGCGTATATTTATATCTATCGCCGTCAGAAGCAGCGATGTGAAAAACGTGATGTCGATGAATGTATATGCGATCCTGGTGATGAGTCCCTTGATCTGCAAACCGTTGTGCAGGAACCAGTTGATTTCGCTTGCGGACAGAAGCAGTTCTTCTATAAGGCATATCGAGATCAGTATGACCGATATCACGAATATCACTTTTGAGCGCTTGCCGAGAACGGGCGGCAGCAGAGTCAGCGCCGCAAACAGCGGTAAATATGAATCGTGAAGGGTAAATATCCATTCGATGAGACGTGAAAGGATATCTTTTTCGATATATATCCCGAAAAAGCACAGCCCGTATATTCCCTGCGCCAGCACAAACGCTTCGTATATTATCAGAAATATCACGAATTTTTTAAGCTTCTCTGTTTTCTGCGCAAAGAAAGCATAAAGCGTTAATGATGCGAGCGCAAGGTCGCTGACAAGCTGCAAAACCGTGTCTGCTGTATCGAGGTCTAACGGACCTATGAGTATAGCGCTAAAAAGACGGTCAACAAACGTGGTCAGCGCAAAAACAGCGGTTATCAGGAATAATATCCGTGCAGCTTTCCTTGATTTACTCATTGTTCTTATCATCCCTGTCAGTGAGGTCGAGAATTATATCCTCGACGATAAAGCGCGGGCGGTTTTTTGTTTCAAGATAGATTTTTCCGATGTACTCGCCAACTATTCCGATAGCGAGCAGCTGAAGACCGCCGATCGCCCAGATTGACACCGCAAGGCTTGCCCAGCCTGAAACGGTAGCACCCATAAAGAAGCGCACAACGGAATAGATCAGCATAAGGATACTGAACCCGAAGATGAGCGCGCCTGTTGTTGTGACGAGGCGGATCGGGCGGATACTCAACGAGGTGATGCCTTCCCACGCAAGGGCAAGCATTTTGCTAAGCGGGTATTTGCTTTCTCCTGCCTCACGCTCGCTGCGCTTGTACTTCACGATGTCGGTTTTAAATCCGATCATCGGCACAAGACCTCGCAGGAAGATGTTGCGCTCCTTAAAAAGCGCCAGACACTCGACTGCACGCTTACTCATAAGGCGGAAGTCGGCGTGGTTGAAGATCACCTTTGCGCCCATCTTGTCGAGTATTTTGTAATACGCCTCCGCTGTGAAGCGCTTGAAGAAGGTGTCTGTTTTTCGCTCGGAGCGAACGCCGTATACGATGTCGCTGCCCTGCTCGAAGCTGTCAAGCATACTGTCGATCGCGTTGATATCGTCCTGTAAGTCGGCGTCGATCGAGATCAGCGCGTCGGCGTATTCCTTGAGAGTGAGAAGTCCGCACAGCAGCGCATTCTGATGACCTCTGTTGCGGCTGAGCTTGATACCGCCGAAAGCGGCGTTGATCTTTGTATAGCTGCAGATCTTCTGCCAGGTCGAATCGGTCGAGCCGTCGTCTATGAAGACGATCCTGCTCTCGGACGTGATCTTTCCGTCCTTTGTGAGCTGTTCGAATTTTTTCAGAAGTGTTGCTGCCGTTTTTGAGAGGACTTCCTCCTCGTTATAACACGGCACGACAATGTACAATGTAGTCATATTTTCTCCTCGGTCAGCACGCAGTCGGTACGCACCGACAGGCATATACGCGCTGTAAGTATAATCTATTTTTTATTTGTTTTCCGCCGCGTGCGGATATATATTAAAAATTCTCCGAAATTATCTTTCCTGATAAAATTCCGCCATTGCTTATTGTCAGTTACACTTCTGCGGCGCCGAATTCTATCATATCATCATCGGTGATCTCACGGAGCACACGGCACGGATTGCCTGCCGCAACGACATTTGCGGGGATATCCCTTGTCACCACGCTGCCTGCGCCGATAACGGTGTTGTCGCCGATCGTGACTCCGGGGCAGATCTGAACGCCGCCGCCGATCCAGACGCTGCTGCCGATATTGATCTCCTTTGCAAATTCAATACCTGCATTTCTTTGCCCGGCAACGATCGGGTGAGCTGCCGTATATATCCCGACATTCGGGGCGATGAAGACGTTGTCTCCGATATTGACTCTCGCACAGTCGAGCACAACGAGGTTGTAATTTGCGTAGAAATTTTCTCCGACTTCGATATTTGTGCCGTAATCGCAGAAAAACGGCTGCTCGATCCAGACGTTCTCGCCTGCCTTTCCGAGAAGCTCTTTTATCACCTCGACACGCTTTTCGCTTTCGTCGGGCATAAGGTCGTTGAATTTACGGCAAAGGAGTTTTGCGCGTGTCCTTGCGTTTTTCAGGTCGTCAACGAGCGAATCGTAGGGAAGACCCGCAAGCATTTTATCACGTTCGGTCATATATTGTTCTCCTTTTCTGAATATAGGTTGTAAAGTGCGACTGCGCTGCACAGCGATGCGATCATAAGGAAGATACCGACACCGGCTCGCGCGCGTCTGCCTGTAGTTACATTGTCGTTCGGGTTGGTGTAAGAGTTGTTGTTCGGGTCGTCCTGCACAATATTGCTGTCGATGTACGGCTCGCTCGGTATCTCAGGCAGTGTGTACGACTCGATGCGGGAATAGCTGTCGGACGCTTGGCTTTCCACATTATTCCCGTTCGATGTTAAAAACTTTCCCGCACTACTTGAAACATTCTCCGAGCTTGTATCGTCAGAGACGCTCGAAGCAGGCTGTGAACTTGTATCGTCAGCGGCGCTCGAAGCAGGCTGTGAGCTTGTATCGTTAGCGGCGCTCGAAGCAGGCTGTGAACTTGTATTATCAGCGGCGCTCGAAGCAGGCTGTGAGCTTGTATCGTCAGAGACGCTCGAAGCAGGCTGTGAGCTTGTATCGTCAGCGGCGCTCGAAGCGGGCTGTGAGCTTGTATCGTCAGCGGCGCTCGAAGCAGGCTGTGAACTTGTATCGTCAATAATGCCCGAAACGGACGGCGAGCTTGTGCTGCCGCCTGTCGGGACGGCTCCGCTGAAAAGCACTCCCGCAAACATTGCGGCTCCCGTCAGGAAAACAACGGCGCACATCACTATCGCAAAGGAAAACGAGCTTTTCCTGCGGCGAGGGGGAAGCGTAGGCGGCGCAGTGCGGCTGACGTTATTGACGATCTCGCTGCCGTAATGCTGTTCGAGCTGACCTCTGACATAATCGTCAAGCCCCTGTGTGTCTGCGTTTCTGCTCATCGTTTTCCCACCCTTCATATACAGGTTCAAGGCGCAGCGCCTATAATATGATTATATACAATTTTGCGGGAAATAGCAACAGAATGTGACGAACTATTTCGAGGACTTTTTGTAGTCGTTTATCAGGTCGTAGAGCAGCGCAGAGACTCCGATAAGAGCCGTTGCAATGCCGCAGACGGTCGAGACGGTGCGGCGAGTCCTCAGCCGCTTTGAGATACGGCTCACGCTTTCGTTGATGAACGCTTCGTCAACGCCCGACGCTTCGATCCTGAAATGCGGAGTGTCCTTTTCGGCTTTTTTGCAGATGCCGATAGCCTTGTAGTCGTTGTAGTATTCTCTGCACGCCGGGCACGTTTTCAGATGCTCCTCAACGGCGCTCTGAGTTATCGGGCTTGCGCCGCCGTTGGTATATATATCCACAAGGTCCATTGCAATGTCACACGTTAATTTCATGCTGAAGTTCCTCCTTTAGTTTTTTCTTTGCACGGCAGAAGATGACCTTAGCCGAGTTTTCCGTTATATCGAGCGCTTCGGCGATCTGTGAAAAGCTCATATCGGCGTATATCCTGTAGAATACAACGTCACGGTATTTCCCGTCGAGCTTTTCTATCGCATTTCTCATCGAAAACTCCTCTCCCGCGCGTTCGCAAAGGTAGGCGGGGTCGGCTGCGCCCTTGTCGGAAAGAATCTCCGCCAGTTCGCTGAGACTGATATCCGAAATACGCTGTTTGTTTTTCCTGAGATGCTTTAAGTATGTATGCTTGGCTATTGCGGCGATGAATGTGAACATATCGCTGCTGCCGTTGTAACGGTGGAGTGAGAGTATCGCCTGGTAGAAGGTTTCCTGAGTCAGATCCTCCGCAAGTTCGGTGTTGGCGCACATTTTGAGCAGAAACAGGTAGATCCTGTTGTAGTATTTGCGGCAGATCGATTCGTATTCCTCACGCATTTCACATATCGCCTCCTTTGCCGTCATTCTTACTTTTTAGCATATCATTATATATGCCCGCTGTCAAATAAAAAGTTTTAAATTATTTTTAAAAAGCTATTGACAAGAGGCTTGTACTATGCTATATTAATATTGTACTAATTGATGTGATACAATCAATCAACGGAACAGTTGACTTTGACTGCGGGAGAAGCTTTGACAGGACATCTTCCGCCGGGTGCAGCCCCCGTCTCTATACTTATAAAGGACGGGGAGCTGTACCCAAGTTGTATTATTTGAGTTAATACAAAATATTTTAAAAGGAGGAGTAAGGCTTGTTCAACACATTCAATATCAACTATCGAAGCGGCGAACCTATATATCAGCAGATATATAATGAAGTAGTGAAGGAGATATCTCTCGGACTTCTTATGCCTCAGGAGAAGCTTGCAACGGTACGCGAGCTTGCTACAACGCTCGGAATCAATCCGAACACGGTCTCGAAGGCATATCAGCTTCTCGAACAGAACGGGTATATCTATTCGGCGGTCGGCAAGGGCTCGTTTGTTGCAGACAGCTCGAGGAAGCTTGCGGGACTGAAGGAGAGCACCATGAAGAGTCTTGAGAAAGACTTGAAAACGGCGTGCAACTTAGGCGTGACGCGCGACGAGATAGATGCTCTTGTGAACAAGACGTACAGTACAGGGGGGATCAGTAATGCTTGAGATCAATAAGGTAACGAAAAAATTCGGAAATAACACGGCTCTTGACGAACTGTCTTTCTCGATACCCGAGGGATCTGTCTTCGGGCTTATCGGCTCGAACGGCTCAGGCAAATCGACGCTGCTGAGGATAATCGCAGGCGTTTATGAGCCTGACGGCGGCGAAGCTCTGATCGACGGCGAGCCGACGTTCGAAAACCCGTCGGTCAAGGAGAGATGCTTCTTCATTTCCGACTATCCGTACTTCTACAACAACTCGACAGTCGAGAGTATGGCGCGGTTTTACCGCGAGATGTATCCGTCGTGGAACGAGGAGAAATTCAAAAAGCTCTCTGTTATGTTCCCGATCGGAACGAAGGACAGGATCATCAATATGTCGAAGGGTATGCAGAGACAGGCGGCGCTTATGCTTGCGCTTTCAACGGAGCCTAAGTATATCCTGCTTGACGAGATATTTGACGGACTTGATCCCGTAGTGCGCCAGCTTATCAAGAAGCTGCTGATGGAGCTTGTGGCGGAGCAGAAGACAACGGTCGTTATCGCATCGCACAATCTCCGCGAGCTGGAGGATGTCTGCGATCATATCGGACTTATCCACAAGGGCGGCGTGATACTGGAGAAAGATCTTGATGAGGCGAAGCTCGGTATCCACAGGATACAGGCAGTCTTTGAAAATGAGCTTGGAGAAGGAGTCTTCAAGGATCTTAATATTGTGAACGTACAGCGGCAGGGCAAGATGATGCTGCTGACGATCAAGGGTGACGGGCAGGAGATCGAGAAAGCGATAAAGTCTCTCGATCCTGTATATATGGAAATGCTCCCGCTGACGCTGGAGGAAGTATTTATTAGCGAAATGGAGGCGGTAGGTTATGACATCGACAATATTCTCAGGTAAGACGTTCTCGAAGCTCTACAAATGGGCGTTCAAGCGCAACAGACCCATATTGATAATCTTTTCGGTGCTTATGGCGCTCGGGATCCTGATAGATCTGTATGTGCTCTCCCTGAGCGACTCTGCGCTTCTGTTTGGCAATAGAATCAACGAGGAGCTTGGCACGATCGGCATTGTGTCGATAATAGTGGCGCAGGGAGGCGCTGTGCTGATGACGCTGATCTCGTCGCTTCTGACGTTCTCGTTTTTACACAACAAGCGCAGTGTAGACCTTTTCGGCGAGCTGCCGACAACAAGAGGAACGATATATTTATCTCATCTGCTGGGCGGTCTTACTGCTGTCGGTCTGCCGTATGTTGTCGGTTCGCTCCTTGTGGTGGGGCTTACCACACGTTCTCTTGAAGTTCTTATGACGGAGCTTCTGATACTGCTCTTCGGTATACTCGGCATTACTGCGGCATACGTTTTCACGGCGCTGATAGCTTACTGCTGCGGCACAACGATGGATACGGCTATAATCACGCTGGTACTCAATGCGGTATACGCAGGCGCAGTGATGCTCTTCTGGGGTATGGCATCGGAGATGATCCCCGGCATTGAGTTCGAGAGCATTGTATATACTCCCGTGATAACGCTGTTTGTGCCTTATGCGTTCACTTTCTTTGCGGATGCTTACCTTTAC
>ONIC01000133.1 GCA_900317815.1 uncultured Eubacteriales bacterium
GCAACGACATAGATTATATTTGCAAATCCCTCTAAAGTGTGGTAACCTCTTGCTTTACGTTTTGCTGCCTGTATCATGCTGTTAATGTTGCCGTCACAAGTAAGGTGCGGCATGTTGACGATTATAACCGTTAGATAGTGTTTGTTGATGGTATGACGGTGGGGATTGATGATGTGTGGAATATAAGAGTTATTTGATATTAATCCCGCCTGCAATGGTGGGATTATTTTTCATAATCAGCTCTTTAGGTATAGAATTGGTACATTACAAAATTGACAAAATCTGCAAATTGCGGTATACTTTTATAGATAATATATATTCTGCAGCGGGTACGGAGATAGAAACAAGATCTCAGCTAATAGAACCCGTGGAAATACTGCAGATATCTGCGAGGCTTCTGTCTTGCGAAAAATATCGAGCGCAGAAAGACCGCGGCTGTGGTTTTTGCCGTCGGATTTGTAATAAGCGCCGTGATAGGCCTGATTTCGCTCCATCGTTATGAGGTCGGAATGGCCTTTGCCTTCAATTTCGGGGTGTTCAGTCTGGTCATGTCACTGATATTTATGTTTGTGTACAGATCGGGAAAGAAAAAACAATATGCTTTTGACCTGATGGTCAAGAGAAGGATCTCGGACGGCACGCTTGAAGAGGTGATCGTTGATTTTGATGAAAATCGTGAGCATCAGTTTAAGAACTGCCTGATCTACGGAAGAAAATATCTGATTATGAAGGGCGCCGATAATATTTTTACCTATGATCAGATCGCCGCAGGGTGGATAGACATAGTCCGCGGAGATGATGACACCAGCTATTACCTGCGCTGTCTGATAAACGGTAAAGAGATAACCATTTCGATGCTTTCGTCAAAAAAAGTCAAAAGGCAGACGGAGTACGACAGCTTTTGTAAAATAGTAAAGGACAGGAATCCCGACTTTTACGAGGGAAATCCGAAGGAAAAGCTGTTTGCGGGAAGAGTGTCGCTGTAAGCAATCTTGATCGGCTCATTTTTTGGGGACGGTTTGATATAATAAAGGTAAGAGAGAGCGCGGTACGGCTTTCTCTGCCGGAGAGGGTGAAATGTATGCAGATCAGATTATTCAAAAAAGAGGACGCCGAAGAAACAGCACAGGTAATCGCTGAAACTCTGCGTTTAAGCAACAGTAAGGATTACCCCGAACAGTATATAGAACTCAACATAGCCTCTCACTCGGCAGATAAACTGATAGAAGCCGCAAAAGAACGGCATATTTATGTTGTCTGTGACTCAGACCGTATCATCGGTACGGGCGGGATTGCGGGATACTGGGGCAGCCTTACCGAAAGCATACTGCTTACGATATTTGTTTTGCCTGAATATCAGGGGAAAGGAGTGGGCAGAAAAATCATCGAAACTCTTGAAAAAGACGAATACTTTTTAAGAGCAAAGCGTATAGAGATACCTGCCTCGATCACGGCGGTTGAGTTCTATCGAAAAATGGGATATGATTATAAAAACGGAAATAAAGAGCTCGGAGACGAATTGATGTATCGTCTGGAAAAATTCAGATAAATTGCGATTTGGCTCGTGAAGTGATGATACCCGAAATAACCGATAAAAATGAAGGTACGTTAAAAATCGGAACAACAAAACGGAGGTGCGTTATGAAAAAGATAATGTCAATAATATTGGTATGTGCGTGCGCTGCCTTGTTTGCCGCCTGCGCAGTCACACAAACAGACAGCGCTGCGTCGGAGCAGAGCGCTTCTGCTCAGTTCTCGCAGCAGGAAGTCGGCGCAGCGGAGAACTCAAAGGAAGGCTTGCCCGATGAGATCGCTCTTACGGTAACGCAGTACAGCGGAAGAACAGACCGTATCGAAAAGATAAAGGTCGGCGATACCGTCGCACTTGTCCGCGAGCCGAGCAGCGAGTGGGGTGAAAACACGATAGATGTCAGAACACCCGACGGCTCGATCGGATACCTCGATCAAGACGCCTGCGACATACTTGCCCCGCTGATCGACGCGGGAAAGATCAAGTGTACCGCAGCCGTTGCACGAGCCGTTCCGCTGTCGGAGCGTTCCAGGCATTGTAAAACAGCGATCGTGACGGTCTCTGTTAAGGCTTCTTATCAGGCGGCTCAGGTCGATGCGGTCGGTCTGCACGGTGATGATATGCCCGAAAAAATTTTTTAGCCGCTTGACCGCAGCTGAAAATTATGGTATGATTACAGTAATATATTTGCGAAGGGAGAATTTTTATGGATAAGTACGAAAGCATCTCGGACAGGCTGAAAGCTGTTGACCTCCTGCTTGAAAACGAATATGCCTCGCCTGCCGTTTTTCTCGTGCGTTCGGTTGTTGAGCATATTGTGAATACCATGCTTATAGATAAGGGGCTTTGGGATAAGGCACTGGGGGATAAGGCACTGGGGGAAACGAAGGGAAAATATCCAACGCCGAATCTCACGCCGAATCTCAGCTCTGCGATAAGCATTTTGAACAAAAACGGGAACGGTTCAGAATCATACACAGATCTATTAAGTCTGATAAGGAGGTTCGGAAACAAAGCCGCACATAATTCGGCCGTATCGCTCGATGATGCAATAGGGTGCCGTAGTTTTCTCAACACTGTAATAAAAGATTTTGTCGAAAAATACCCCGATGAAATATATCTGCGTGACTTTTCGGAGTTCAAAACTCCCCTCATAGAAGTGACAAGCCTTTTCCGTGACAGGACAATTGCCCTTAGATCAAACCAGAACAGTAAATTTTTCTCTGTGAATATAATGGAAGAAAACGCACCTGTGTCCTGTACCGCAAAAAAAGCCGATGCATGGGAATACCTTCGTGTCAGGGCAACAGAGGACAGCTATTTAGGTTTTCTCTGTGTAAATGACAAATGGCTCTCCGTAAACGACGGCGATACGCTGCTTGCAAACGGAGAAAACTTAAATCTCTGGGAATGCTTCAAGATTTATAAATCGGGAAAGAATTATTGCGTAATATCGAAGAAAAACAACAAATGGATGTCACTTTACAGTGACAAAAAAAACAATGTCGTTTACATGAATAGCAAATCCCCTGAAAAACCATGTAATTATTTCAACATAAAAATTATAAACTGAGTTTCCGTAAAAAACCGAGTCTGCACAATATGTTCTGCGGGGTGTTTTATGCGGATGGAGAACCAAGGAGCCACTGAATAAATCACGTTCTGCGAACTGAGCACCCATCTTGCTTGCATTCGCAGGGAGAAAAAACAAGGGACAGAGGTCACAAAATTACCGTCGGTTGTTTGTCGATTAATCGTATTGATTACTACATTCAATCAGTGGTAAAATCGTAGCTAACGCGATTGTATTAAAAGTTGAATGAGGTGTATGACATGACTGACAGATGTAAAAAAGAAGCCGAGATTCTGCGTAACCGCAGAAAAGAGTTAGGCTTGATGCAGTTGGAAGCCGCTGTTCGGGCGGGGTTGGTGCTTCAGCAGTACCAGCGTTTTGAGTACGGTCATCAGAAGCTGTCAAGCGCTAAAATGATAATTGCGCTTCGCATTTGCACTGCGTTAGAGCTTGATCCGTAC
>ONIC01000120.1 GCA_900317815.1 uncultured Eubacteriales bacterium
AGTATTCCTGCGGTCGTTTCGTGCAATCTGCCTGAAAATCTGACGGCGCAATATGAGCACTCGCTTTAATCAGTGTCTCCTAAATAAAACGACCGTGCTTCTATTTCCGAGGCACGGTTTTTTGTCGGATAATCAATCTGTCCGATATTAAAATCACATTAGAATATCATTATATTTTCATTACACATATTGCCCTTCGGCGCATTTTTCGGTATAATTATTTCAGAGACTTACGGAACCGCTGATTAAAAAGTGAGGTGTCTATCGTGAAAATGCGTCCTTCAATTCCACTGTTGATCGTGACAACAGCTCTCCCCTGCGCTGCGGCGCTTTCCGCAATGGATAAATTCGGCGGCGGCGTTTTTGCTTTGATCGCAATTGCTTGTATGGCAGCTCTGCTGTTCTTTTGCGTCAGACCGCTGCCGAAAAATGAACTATATAGTGACATAATTCCGCTTCGCAACGGAGTTTCGCTGTATGTGACATACGGATTTGCAGTACTTTTCCACACAGCAGCGTTTATACTGTTGAAAGTTTTTCTGAAAATGACGTTTCTCCCGTCACTTTCATTCGTTTTGTGGGCGCATGGTATCGGTTGTCTGATCCTGATATTCGGGGGAATTCGTCTGCTGCTTCAATGCAGACAGCTTTCCCTCGCCCAGAGAATGCTGCTCGTTGTACTTTTCTGGATACCGTTTATAAATCTGTTTGTTATAAACAGCGTCTCCAAGACAGCATACAGCGAATATGACAGAGAAGCGTCCCGTATCGAGCTTGACAACGCGCGGGCAGAAAGTGAGATCTGCAAAACGAAGTACCCGATACTTCTCGTTCACGGTATCTTCTTCAGAGATTCGAACTTTTTCAACTATTGGGGCAGAGTCCCTGCGGAACTTATAAAAAACGGCGCTATGGTCTATTACGGCGACCAGCATTCTGCGGCAGGCGTTGAAGACTGCGCGAAGGAACTGTGCGACAGAATAGACGAGCTTATCAGTTTTACAGGCTGTGAAAAGGTAAACGTCATTGCGCACTCCAAGGGAGGACTCGATATCAGATGCGCCGCAAATATGCCCGAGCTGCGCGGCAAGATCGCTTCGATAACTACGATAAACACTCCCCATCAGGGCTGCCGATACGCAGATTTCCTGATGCAGACTCTCCCCCATGCATTTCTTGACTTCATCGCTTCAAAATACAACTCGACACTGGCTCGTTTCGGTGAAGAAGGCGCAGATTTCATAAAGGGCGTGACCGACCTCACCGCAGAGCGCTGCCTTGAATTCAATCAGAAAACACCATACCCCGAGGGCGTTTTCTGCCAGAGCTACGGGTCTTATATGAAAAAGTGGTCGTCAGCGGGATTTCCGCTAAACTTCGCTTATCTTGTCGCTGCACTTTTCAGCAGCAGCAGCAATGACGGTCTTGTTGATATAGACTCGATGAAATGGGGAGACAGCTTTACCTGCATCAAACCAAAGAGCAGCCGAGGCATCTCACATGGAGATGTCATCGACCTTTTCAGAGAAGACTTCAGCGGCTTTGACGTCAGGGAAATGTACGTCGATATAGTATCCGGTCTGAAAAACAAAGGTTTTTGAAAAATTTACTAATTTTTATCAATTTAAAGCGACTAATTTCTTTCGTAATACTCCCCCGCTGCGCTTGAAAATCTCTCCTTTTTATGGTAATATTATAATGTTTTTTTAGGGAGACACCGATCGTCCATTGCGGGCAGTCCTGCTAAAAGCTGTAAGCGAGACGGACACTCAGTCCCAAGGACATGATCTTTTCGGTAGATCCCCGGTATCATACAGCATCTGATGCTGTGAAAAGGAGTCTTGAAAATGTGCGGTATCTGCGGATTCACGGGAAATATCCCCGATAATGAAAAGATCATTCATAAAATGGCCGAAGTCATAACTCACCGAGGCCCCGACAGTGAGGGCTTTTACACCGATGAAAGCATTTCTATGGGCTTCCGCAGACTGAGCATTATCGACCTCGAGGGCGGCACACAGCCTATCTACAGTCAGGATAAGAGCATGGTGCTGACGTTCAACGGAGAGATCTACAACTACAAGGAGCTTCGCAAAGAGCTTATAGATATGGGCTATGAGTTCTATACTCAGACAGACAGCGAAACGATACTCCACGGCTATGAGGCGTGGGGCGAGAAAGTACTCGACCGTCTCAGAGGTATGTTCGGATTTGCGATCTATGACAAGAAGGACGGCTCGCTCTTCATCGCGCGCGACTTTTTCGGTATCAAGCCGATGCACTATGCGCTTGTCGGCGATCACCTCGTCTACGGTTCGGAGATCAAAAGCATTCTTGAGTTCCCGCTCTACGAGAAGAAATTCAATGCACGCACGCTCGACAACTACCTTTCGTTCCAGTACGCACTCCCGCCCGAGACGTTTTTCGAGGGCATCTACTGCCTGCTCCCGGGTCACTACCTGAGATTCAAGGATGGAAAAGTCACAACTACCCGCTACTGGGAGGCAACCTTCGAGCCTGATGAAACACTCACAGAGGAAGAAGCCGTTGACAGGATCGAACAGGTCTTTGAAAAATCGGTCGATGCTCATAAGATCAGCGACGTTGAAGTCGGGTGTTTCCTTTCATCGGGCGTTGACAGCAGCTATGTTTCGACATATTTCGCAGATCAGAAGACATTCACTGTCGGCTTTGATTTCGGAGAAAAATACAACGAGATCGACTGGGCAAAGGGTCTTTCCGAAAAGATCGGCGTCGATCATCATTATAAGGTAATCGCAAGCGACGAATTCTGGGGCAATATCCGCAAGGTGCAGTACCACATGGATCAGCCGCTCGCAGACCCGTCGTGCATTGCTCTCTACTTCGTTTCGAAGATCGCAAGCGAGCATGTCAAGGTCGTGCTTTCGGGCGAGGGCGCAGACGAGCTTTTCGGCGGATACACTATATACAATGAGATAAATTCTCTGCGAGGATATCAGAAACTCCCGCTGGGACTTCGTAAGTTTCTCGCAAATATCGTGCGGCCGCTTCCGAAGTTCAAGGGCAGGAATTTCATTTTAAGAGGTGCTTTGAGCGTTGAGGAGCGCTTCATCGGAAACGCTTTCATGTTCAACAAGGCAGAAAAGCAAAAGATCCTCAAGGATACCTCGATCGCTCACGAGCCGCAGGAGTACACGGCGAAATACTACGACAGAGCGAAAAACTACGATGATATCACAAAGATGCAGTACCTTGATATCAACACATGGATGGTCGGAGATATCCTTCTCAAAGCTGACAGAATGTCTATGGCTAACAGCCTGGAGCTGAGAGTTCCGTTTCTCGACAAGGAAGTTTTCAAGGTCGCGCGCACTATCCCCTATCAGCTTCGCGTAAACAAAGAGAATACTAAGTATGCGATGCGTAAGGCGGCGCGCCGTCACCTCCCTGAAGACTGGGCGAAGAAAAAGAAACTTGGCTTCCCCGTTCCCACAAGAGTCTGGCTCAAGGACGAAAAGTACTACAATATCGTTAAGGACGTTTTCAACAGCGAGACGGCGAAGAAGTTCTTCAACAGCGAGGAACTCATAAAATTCCTTGACGATCACTTCAGCGGCAAGGAAGACAACAGCCGCAAGGTCTGGACCGTATTTATCTTTATTGTATGGTACAATATTTATTTTGGAGACGATACTGTCACAGCGCCGCAGGCAGGAGATTTTAACTATTAAGCCGCAATAGAACAATCGAATAGTTTTCGCCAAGCCTTTTTCAAAAGGCTTGCAGGGTGCAGGGACAGAGTCCCTGCAAAGAAGCGCATTGCAAAAGCTGTAGCTTGAAAAATAATGGATAAAGCGCGCGCAGCGCTCCAAAAAGTTTAACTCCCACTCCGTAATAAATCAGGCACGAGCGAAGCAATGTGCCGGACGATGGACAGGAAAGTAAGGAACAGCTATAATTCACTTACTAACACTCCGCCACAATCTCCCCCACCATTTCGGCGGGGGAATTTTTTTCACCATAACACAAAAAAATCCCCGAACATTTCTGCTCGGGGATCTGTTAGTTCTTTTTAGCTGTCAAGAATAAGTCTTGTACACTTATTAAGCTGCAGGTCCAAAGATGTCGATGATCTTCTGTGTATTCTCATCAACGATACCTACAGAATAACGGAGAGTGATAAGAGCATCCTGAGAGTCAACAGCACCGTCACCGTTTACATCCATGATTGCCTTCTCCTCGTCTGTAAGGCTCGAAGGATCGAGGCTTGCGCGGAGAATTGCAAGTGCGTCAGCGGAAGTTACAGCGCCGTCCTTATCAACGTCTGCGATCTTTACAGGCTCGGGACCAGGACCAGGCTCGGGACCAGGACCAGGCTCAGGACCGGGACCAGGCTCGGGCTCGTCCTTTGTATCGGGAGTAGGCTCGTCCTTTGTATCGGGAGTAGGCTCGTCCTTTGTATCAGGAGTAGGCTCATCCTTCGTATCGGGAGTAGGCTCGTCCTTTGTATCAGGAGTAGGCTCGTCCTTTGTATCAGGAGTAGGCTCGTCCTTTGTATCAGGAGTAGGCTCGTCCTTTGTCTCAGGTGTGGGCTCGTCCTTTGTCTCAGGTGTGGGCTCGTCCTTTGTCTCAGGCTCATCTGTAAGGAGCTTGGAAGCTTCCTTAAGCGCGTCGCCGGAAAGAAGTGTATCGAGAACTGCCTGAACGTCTTCGTCTGTTACGCCGAGAGCTTCCTCTGCAGCCTTAACGTTCTCTCTTGTCCAGTTAGTTGCATCTGCGTAGTAGTTCTTGATGCCCTCTGCAAGCATCGTTGCAGCATCGCCCTGAAGAACTGTACCTACTACCTTACAAGTGGAAGTGACAACCTTTGCGGGGCCGCACTCTTCTGTGTTCTTGAACTTAGCTTCGATCGTGTTCTGTGTGGAATCTACAGGGTTCTCAAGAAGATTGCCTGTAATGTAAAGTGTATCGCCATTAGCTGCCTTTGTAAGAATTACATTGCATGTCTGGAGCTGAGGACTGGACTCGAAAGCGTGAACAATTACGAATACGCTGTGACCCTCGGGAATCGGAGCTGTGTACTCATAAAGACCGGAGGCATTTGCTGTCACGCCGATATTCGACTTAGAACCCCAGAAGTTAACGTTCTGCCACCACTGACCCTTCTTGTCGAGCTGTGCGCCGTTTGTCTCATCCCAGATGTAGAAGCACATTCTGTTGTAATTTAAGAATTCGCCGGAGGGCTCAAATGTAAACGATGTCTCAACCATGTTCTCGGGTGTGATAGCCTTAGGATAAGCCTTGCAAGTGATAGAACTATCATTTGCAGGAGCATCACCTACGGGAGCTGTGTCGTCAAGACCAAGCGCCTTGTAAGCGTCGCTGTTTCTGTAGTAGTTATCGTCATCGGGATTGAGAGAAAGCCATGTACCTGTGTACTGACCGTTGTCAATCTTTTCAGTGGGAACAAAAATCATGTTGCCAACGTTATTAAGACCTGTACCATCGGTATAAGCATCACTATGCTTATCCTTTGTAAGGCTGATGTTAACGGTCTGTCCGAAAGCACCGCTGAAGATGATAACAAGTGTGTCAGCCTTAGCACTGATCTTGAAAACATTCTTTCCTACCTCGGAAGCTGCTGTCGTAGCCTGACCGGGCCAGCCTGCTGCCTCGCTGGGAATCCACCAATAAGCGCTGGGAGCAGAAGGCTCGTCAACTGTCTCAGGTGTAAGGAAATAGTACGTAAGTGTCGGAACTTCGTCATCAGCAGCAGCTACTGTCGGGAATGCAACGCAGAAAAGCGACATTACCATAGCAACTACAAGAACAAAGCTCAAAAGTTTCTTGGACATTTGTGAAATTCCTCCTTAAAATAATAATAAAAATTTAATCCAAAGAAAAATTAGGCTAACTGCAAAATATTAAGATATCACCCCTCTTAAAAATATTCGCACAGCCCGTACGTCACACATCATATCCCAACCGCCGAGGCGGTACAATCAAACTGGGATAATAATATGTACGCTCCGCCCAATGGCATCGCGTTTTGCGAACCGCACACAAATGAGCTTGAGTTTTTCTTTGGTGATTAACGAATTTACTCAAAAACACATTTTTTATATTATACACCAAACTTTTAATAAGATAAAGAGCTTTTTATATAAATATTAGTTACAATTTTGTAACAAACCGTGTTTTTGTTCCTCATTGGCAATTTGTAGGTTAATTGTACAACATAAATCTAAAAAATGTGTGAACAATTGAAAAAAATTAGTGTAGATTTTCTTGTTGAAATTTTAGTTATTATTCACAATTGTATTTAAAAACTGTAAATTGTTTGATAAAAATGTACTTTCACAAATGAAAACTGCTATAGATCATAAAGATTTGAGCGGGGCAAAAGTGCGGCTTGTAATGAATTGTCATCGCGTATTTGCCTGCGCCCGCTTTGGCGTAGTAAGTGTATATTTTTAGCGGGAAGACACTCTTGCGGGGGAGAAGTATCGATCTGCAATACCTGACAGCGAAATTGCCTGCGCCCGCTCGGGCGTAGTAAGTGTATAATTTTAGAGGGAAGACGCTCTTGCAGGGGAGAAGTATCGATCTGCAATACCTGACAGCGAAATTGCCTGCGCCCGCTTGGGCGTAGTAGGTGTATAATTTTAGCGGGAAGACGCTCTTGCGGGGGAGAAGTATCAATCTGCAATACCTGACAGCGGAATTGCCTGCGCCCGCTCGGGCGCCCGTATCAGTGAAAAATATGGCAGGTGACCCACGCGGAAGAAATGTAAGGCTTGCGATAAACCGCCATCGCGTATTTGCCTGCGCCCGCTTGGGCGCCGATTGTAATTCTCCACGATATATGGTATACTATCTGTATAATACACAATGCTGCGGGCAGTACGGGAGGTATATATAATGAAAAGTGTTTCTATATCGGGTGTTGTCACCGCTTCAGTCACTATGACACTTTGCGGAGTCGTCAACGCCGTTTTCAACCTGCTCAGACGTGCTCTGCACCTGTTCGACACCGTCAGAGACGCAGCACAATTCGATCCGAACTGGAAAGATGTAGCCGTATCGGTTTATGATCTTGCCGTTTTATTGAGAGTGTCATCGGGAATACTGGCGGCGGCGCAGGTAATTGCGGGGATAATGGGGATAATTTATGCATCAAAGCATCATTTCGGAAAGAAACCCTTAAAAAGTGCCGCACTGCCGATACTTCTCGGTGTAATTTGTACGATCGCAGGAGCTGCCTCAATCTTTTCATTAATAATATCCGCAACAGCAAACGGAGAGAACGCTTTTCTTGCTGCTGCGCTTACAATAACTCAGCTCGTTGTGCCGATAATATTTACAGTAACATCGGTCAGATTCGACCGCAGTATAGGAGGGCGTATATAAATGAAAATCCTTTTTATTTTTACGGGCGGTACGATCGGCAGCCTGGAGCGCGGGGGAGTGGCCGACGTAGATATAAACGTTTCAAAAAGTCTGGCACAGCTTTGCCCGAACGACGATCTTGAATTTGCTTCTCCTTTTAATATGCTGAGCGAGAACGCCAATGTCGAAACGCTTTCACAGCTCCTGAATTTTATGCTCGCTGTTGATTATAACAAGTTTGACGGAGTTATCGTAACTCACGGCAGCGACACACTCGCTTATACTTCAAATCTTCTCGGACTTTCGCTCGGCTGGGTAAGCAAACCCGTTGTTATCACCGCAGCAAATTACGTTATAACCGACCCTCGCTCAAACGCACGAGAGAATATCATTGGTGCCGTTACATTTATAGAAGAAGTAAACCGCGGCAGAATACCGGGGCACGGCGTTTTCGTTTCGTGGACGAACACAGGAGAGAATACAAAGATACACGCAGCATCGCGCCTGCTCGAAGCCGATGCATACAGTGACAGCTTTACCTCGTTCGGAAACGCTTACGGTGAGATCATAGACGGCAGGTTCTCCGCCTTTGATACAAAAAAAAGCAGCGCAGGCTCTCAGCTCGGATTTCTGAAAAACAGAAAGCTGACGCTTCGTTCGGATGTTCTGCTCATCCACAGTTACGTAGGGCTTGACTACAAAAATATAAATATAGATAAGAATATAAAGGCTGTGCTTCTGAAGCTGTACCACTCCGGGACTTCGTGTATGTGCGGTGGGGAAGACGACAGCAGATCGTTTTTATATTTGGCGAAAATGTGTAAAAGCAAGGGTGTTGATCTGTATATAACGCCTGCAAAGAGTGGCAGTTATATCTACAAGTCAGCCGAAGGCTTTAAAAATACTGCCGCCATGCCCATATACAATCTGAGCGAGTACGCCGCATATACATCATTGCTGCTCGCTTACGCGCTGGAGGGCGAAGACCGTAAGCGTGTGATCGAAGAATTGATGAATTATTCGAGTTTTTAAGAGATATATCAAACCGGGCTGCGGCTTATTAGCAATTTTGACTATTTATTCGCTAATAAGTTTGTATATAAATTTTGTGTTTTCCTTTGACACATTGCTGTAATTATGATAAAATAGAAGATGGGAATTTGGATAGTTTGATATTCTGCTGTCTTATGCCTTTTTATCACCTATAAAAAAGAAAAAACAGGAAGGGCTTCGATGAAGGATATTATAGTTATCGCCTCGGGAAAAGGCGGAACGGGCAAATCGACTGCGGCGGTAGGGCTCGGAACGGCGCTGTCTCAGAGCGGCGAGCGTGTCCTGCTGATCGACTGTGACAGCGGTATGCGTGGGCTTGATATAATGCTCGGCGTTACTCAGAACCTCGTGTTCGACATAGCCGACGCTGTGAGCGGGAGCTGTACGGTCGAAAATACCGTTTATCCCTGTCCCGATAAAAAGGGGCTTTTTCTGATGCCCGCACCTCTCAATGCATACGATGAGGTCGCGCCTCAGATCCTCGGCCAGCTCGTTGAGGGCGTTGCAGACATCTTCGACTACGTTATAATCGATTCACCCGCGGGAGTGGGGAGTGGATTTGAAGCGGCAGCTTACCCCGCAAAAAGGGCACTCGTTGTCGTAAATACGGAGCCTACGAGCATACGCGGCGGACAGACAGTAGCAGCGAAGCTTCGTGACTGCGGGATAGACGATATCCGTTTGATAATCAACCGCTTCAACAAAGCGACCTTCCGCAAGATGGGGCTTTACCGAGATCTCGACGAGATCATTGATATCACCGCACTGCAGCTTATCGGGATCATTCCCGAGGATTACTCGCTCGCGGCGGCGATACAGTCGGGAAAAAGCGGAAATATCGAGTGTCCTGCGATGAAGGCGCTCGGTAATATTTCTCAAAGATTAGGCGGTAAAAATGTGCCGCTTATGATAAAATAGATTTTTTGGGGTTAAAAAAGTCTGACATCAAATCTAAAATTGAAAATGGAGGAAACACTTATGAATATTGCATTTATAGCGCACGACGCAAAGAAAGAGCTTATGGTGCAGTTCTGCATAGCTTACTGCGGAATTTTGAGCCGCCACAATCTTTACGCTACGGGCACAACGGGAAAGATCGTTTCCGAAACTACGGGACTGAAGATCATCAATTTCCTTTCCGGCTCGCAGGGCGGCGGTCAGCAGATCAGCGCAAAGATCGCATGCGACGAGATAGATATGCTTCTCTTCTTCAGAGATCCCATCAATCCGAAGCCGCACGAGCCTAACGATATGAACCTGCTGCGCATCTGTGATATGCACAATGTACCTGTTGCTACGAATATCGCAACAGCGGAGCTTCTTATCCACGGCCTTGAGAGAGGCGATCTCGACTGGAGAGAGGTCATTCGCCACCACTGATGATGTAAACAAGACGTTCTGCGCTTGTTTATAGAGTTATATAATAGAATTTCGGAGAAAAGAAAAGTATGGACATTTTAACAAAAAAGGTCAAGGGCGCGGAGGACATTCTTCCCGCCGACTCGTACAAATGGCAGTTTGTCGAGGATCTTATGAGGGAAGAGGCGCTCAACAGCGGCTTTCGTGAGATCCGCACGCCTGTCTTCGAGCACACTGTGCTTTTTAACAGAAGCGTTGGCGAGACGACCGATGTTGTACAGAAGGAAATGTACACTTTCGACACAAAGGGCGGCGAAAGCATCACTCTCCGTCCCGAAGGCACTGCCGGCGCTGCGAGAGCATACCTTGAGCATGCGATCTACAGCGACGGTCTGCCGGTGAAGGTGTTTTATCAGCTCACCTGTTATCGCTATGAAAAAGCCCAGGCAGGAAGACAGCGCGAATTCCACCAGTTCGGTATGGAGACCTACGGCGCTGCCGATGCTAAGGCTGACGCGGAGATGATCTGCGCTGCAAACAGCATTTTTGAAAGACTTGGTCTGGAGGATATCCGTCTCGAGCTCAATTCCATCGGCTGCAAGGACTGCCGAAAAGACTACACAAACGCATTAAAGGCTTATTTTTCGGACAACAAGGAAAAACTTTGCGACACCTGTCTCTCAAGACTCGAGCGAAATCCGATGAGGATACTCGACTGCAAAAACGAGAGCTGCAAGCAGGTCGCAGCAAATGCTCCCGTTGTGCTCGATTATATCTGCCCCGACTGTTCGGCTCATTTTGAAAAGGTAAAAACCTTCCTTGATGCAGCCGATGTAGAATATACCGTCAACCCGACGATAGTTCGCGGTCTTGACTATTACACAAGGACAGTTTTTGAGTTCGTTACCGATTCCATCGGCGCTCAGGGAACTGTCTGCGGCGGCGGAAGATACGACGGACTCATCGAAGAACTCGGAGGTCAGCCGACTCCCGCTCTCGGCTTCGCTATGGGTATCGAGCGTCTTATGCTCGTTATGAAAGCGCAGGGGATAGAGCTTCCCGAGCCTGAAAAGTGTGATATCTACATTGCACCGCTCGGAGACGCTGCGGAAAAGAAGGCGTTCGAGCTTCTCTGGGAGCTTCGCCGCTCATCGTTTATTGCCGAGACTGATATTGTAGGCAGAGGTCTGCGCGCTCAGATGAAGTATGCAAACAAGATCGGAGCGAAGTACAGCATGGTCATCGGTGACGATGATTTGAATGCAGGCACAGCTAAGCTTAAAAATATGGAAACAGGCGAGACTGTAGACGTCCCGCTTGATGAGAACTTCACTGAAGCCTTTTCCGACATTACGCTGCAGTCAGAAAAGGGAATGCTGATGGATCTTCTCGGTTCGGATAACATGGATATCCTGAGAGACATCATCGGCAAGACAAACGACGGCGAATAATTGTTTTATACAGGTATATATATGAGTGAATGGACAGAGATCAAGATAAACGTACCTAACGAGTTTATCGATGCCGCAGGAGACATCGCTCAGATGGCGGTTCCCTACGGAATATATATCGAGGATTACTCTATGCTTGAGCAGGAGGTCGAGGAGATCGCTCACATTGATCTGATTGATGAGGATCTTCTGAAGAAAGACCGCTCAAAAGGTGTGGTACATATTTACATCAGTCCCGAGGACAATCCCGCAGAAGCTATCGCTTTTCTGAGCGAGCGTTACACGAGCGAGGGTATTCCTTTTGAGATCGAGAGCGCAGATTGCGCGGAAGAGGACTGGCTCAACAACTGGAAGCAGTATTTCAACCCGATCGAGGTAGGCGAAAAGCTGCTTATCCGCCCGACATGGCGCGATGAATACGACCCGAAGGGGAGAGCTGTGCTCGATCTTGACCCGGGTATCGCATTCGGAACAGGCGCTCACGAAACAACTCGTCTCGTGCTTTCCGTCATCGAGCGTTACGCTCGTCAGGGGAAAAACTTCCTTGACGTGGGCTGCGGAAGCGGTATCCTGTCGGTAGCTGCTCTGATCTTAGGCTGCGACACAGCATTCGGAGTCGATATTGACGAGATGGCTGTCAAGACTTCGATAGAAAATGCGGAACTTAATCATGTAGAAGATCGTTTCACAGTCGTATGCGGCGATCTGACTGATAAGGTAGAAGGAAAATACGATATTATCGCCGCAAACATCGTTGCCGATGCTATCATAGCGCTGACAAGCGATATAGAAAAGTTTATGAAGGACGACACAGTCTATATCATGAGCGGAATTATTGATACGCGTGCCGACGAGGTTGAGCAGGCTGTATCGAAAAATCTCGATATCATAGAAAGATACGAGGATAACGGCTGGGTATGCCTTGTTGCAAAGCTCAGAAAGTAACATAAGGGACAAATCTGCGTAAAAATATTCTATGCAGGTTTATGGGGTACACGGAGAGGCGGTGTCAGAGCTGCGCTCCCGTACTGAATAATAATTTTTATATTTTCAAAGGGGGATTCATCTTTCATGAGCATCTCGAACGGTTCAAGTCAGGGCGTTTCAAAAAACCTGACAATAGTCAAGCAATACTTCAAAAAGCCCATGACATTGGTGATCGGCATTCTTTCGCTTATTACGATCGTATCGCAGATCATGATGTCGTCAAGCTTAAACAAGATCTTACCCGACATTACAGCTATGATGGGTACGGAAGATACTATGAGCCTCAACACCAACAACACCTTTTCCTACATATTATCAGGTGTCATTACACTCTCTATTTTCATGATCTTCCTGTCGTCTCTCACACCGAGCGGCGGCCCGACGATCTGGTTCACTATCCTGCACATTCTATCGGTTATCCAGCTGCTTCTGACAGCTATCGGTGCGCTTCTTGTAGTAGTTCTGGAGATAGTTTTCATTTTCTCTACTCCGACTATAGTCAACTATATGGTAAACAACGGCATAGCGGGATTTGGAGAGATGCCTGAGGAAGCTATAGATCAGATCAGCAGAAGTGTTTCATCGTTCAGAACTTCTCTTATCATCGGTCTTATCATCACTATAATTGTCTACGCTGTCGTACTTTACTTTATCAATTCCCAGACTGCATTCCTTAAGAGCGTAACGCTCACCTGCAAAAACCCGCAGCTTAAATCCAAGGGCGCAGTTCCTTACGGTAATCTTTCTATTTTCATCGGCGTTGTAGAGCTTGTTGTTATCGTTATCTACTATCTCCTCGTTGGAAATGCAAGCACAAATCTGATGTCTGATATGGATCTCGAGTCATCTGCGGCGCTCCCCGATATGACGGCTGTTATGATGCCTATGATGCTCTATGGAATCAGCAATGCGCTTTATATCATTATCAGAGGTTATTTCTGCAAGGGCTGGGCTAAGTTCGCAAAGGAAAACGAGCAGTACGTTTACGAAGCAGTAGGCGCAAGTACGAGAGTTTCCGATCAGAGCCCGATCCCGACCTACAAGTCAACAGCAAGACATTCTACAGAGGCAAGACAGCAGAGTCAGCCCTACCTCATCGGTGAGGAAGAAGACAAAAATAAGAAGTCCTCTTACATTCCCGAAGAGCTTCAGAACGAATTTGACGACAACCAGATGTACGGTCAGGGCGGTCAGCCTTACGGCGGCAACGATATGTACGGCGGCAACGATATGTACGGCGGCAACCCCTACGGCGGTCAGCCTCAGCCTTTCCCGGGTCAGGGCGGCAATCCTTACGGCGATCCGTTTGCACAGTCTCCCATGGGCGGCAATCCTTACGGCGGTCAGCCCCAGGGCGGCGGCAACCCCTACGGCGGCGGTTACAACAACGGTATGATGTGATCCACTGCCGGATAAAATGACGATTCAAAGAGACACCGAGTAACTTTTCGGTGTCTCTTTTTTGCTCCCGAAACAACATAAATATATGCTGCGGCGGATATATGATAAAAAAGAGACACCGTTCAATTTTTGCGGTGTCTCTTTCAAATATATCTGTTTTATACTCCGTCGTATCCGAAATGGATCTCGGGATTTCTCGAATTTATGTAAGCAAAGAAATCATTCAGCTCATCGCTGCTTTTTCCTCTGAGCTTCAGCTTGCAAAGCTCGTGCGTTTTACCGTCCTTAGTAACTGCGGTAACGCTTCTTCCGTCTTCTACATAATTTGTCTTGTGAACTGTCTGATACATCCTCGTGATATCGGAATACTTGATGATCGTGCCTGTTTTCTTGCCGATGAGCCAGACCTGACCTGCGATCAGCTTATCATCAAAAGCGCGCGTTCCGTTTCTGAAATCGCTGAGTATCGTTACCATCTCGCCGTTCGATTCAAACTGCTTTATCTTGTTATTATACTTTATTATCGAGTATATGCATCCTGCAGCGATCGCCGCTCCGAAGAGAATTACAAGCACATGATAAAACGGCGTCAGTTCTCCTCCCATGAAAATTCCTATCAGAAAGAAGACTCCTCCGAATACTGCGCCTGCAAAGCCTGCTACAGGTCTGGAATACTTTATAAATTCTTTTTTCTCATTTTCCATTTTAAAAATTCTCCTCATAATGATTGTATTGCGACATCTTTTCTCTCAAGAAGACCATTATCTGAGAAAGCTCGTTATCGCTTCTTCCGCCTGATTTCAGGTTGCAGAGAACTCGCGGAGCTTTTTCATTTCTGTTAAGCACAGTGATGTTTCTGCTTGCTTCCGCGCCCTTGTTCTTTATGATATTCTGACGGGCATAAACAATATCGCTGTATTTTATCATATATCCCGTATGTCTGCCGATCGCCCACATCTCTCCGAGGATCAGATCGCCTCCGAGGACACGTCTGCCTCTTTTAAAATCGGCTGTCAGCACAGGCATTTCGCCGTTTTTCTTTATTCGTTCGATAAGCCTTGCATAGACGATAAAATCGAAGCCTCCGACTATAATCATAAAAGCGCTGCATAACACAATTATCACAAGCGCCAATAATTCTGCTGCGCCGATAATAAAAGCATAAATGACTGCAGCGAGCATCAGAAAGCCTATTGACACAAGAAATATTCCTCCCGTCGGGAAAGAGTACTTTCTGAGTTCCCGTACATCTGTCATATCCATATCCGATCACTGCCCAACTTTCCCGAGATCTCATTTTTGATCGCTTCTATCTGCTCATATCCATTCGTCTGACCGACATCTGACATATAGATATTATGAACTTTTACAGCGCAGATCCGCCTGTCATAAATGAAACTTTTCCCTCGGTACTCGGCTTTAATGATCTTTGTTTTTACGATATCGTCCGAGCCGGCAAGTATCATTGTCACAATGTTGTATGTCTCTCTGATATCATCAAACACGCCGCTCATATCGGATATAACAAAGAGTCTGGAGCTGCCCTTTGAAAAAATAAATCTCTCTCCGATAACGACATCTCCGTCAAGAAAGCGTCTGCCAAGCTTGAAATCATTGCACAGCTCATTCCCGGGTATCTTTGACAGATCGCGACGCAGCCGTATCACGTCAATAATATTTATAATTATAAGCACTAATGCTGCAGCGAATACCAGCAGCAGGATCGTCAGAACTGCCTTATTGATGCGCAGACCGATCCTGTGATGAATAAACCTGTACCAAAGGCGATACAGGATATAGACAGCAAGGGGGAGAGAGAGCTTTATGATAAGCCCTTTTCTCCGTACACCCTTTATAAATCTATATATTTCTTTTTTATTCATAGCGATCACATAAACATTTTCATTTTCTGCTTGAGCGCGCCTACGGGAAGACCGACCACATTGTAATAGTCGCCGTTTATTCTCTTTACAAGCAGTGCGCCCTTGCCCTGGATACCGTATGCTCCTGCTTTGTCCATAGGCTCTCCCGTTGCGATATATTCAGCGATATCCTTATCGCTGAGGCGGAAGAATTCTACCTCTGTCGTTTCGGAGAAGCTGATATTCTGTCCGTTATAAAAGACACTGCAGCCTGTTATGACCTTATGTACTCTGCCTGAGAGCAGCTTTAACATTTTTGCTGCCTGCTCGGCGTCCTCGGGCTTACCGAGCATCATATCGTCTATAAACACGCCTGTATCACACCCGATAACAACATCGGTGACAGGTCTTTTTTCCGCAATATGACGCGATTTTTTGAGTGCAAGGTACTCCGGGTACTGCTCCAGCTCTATAGAACGTCTGACGGTCTCGTCAATATCGGCGGGTATGATCTCAAATTCATCGTAAATAAGCTTTAAAAGCTCCTGTCTTCTCGGAGAAGCCGATGCAAGTATTATCATATTATATCCTCCTGTTTGTTTTATCAAAATCATTGTATCATCAAAGAATATTTTTGTCAAACAGCAGGCAAAAACGCGAACTTCGTTTATCGTATGCATTACCTTTTGTGCCGCGAACGGACAGTGTTGATGATTGCCACACGAATTTACCTTCTCAAAAAGAATACTAATGAAAGTTTTTTGATCAAGCTTTTTTTCAAAAAAGCTTGCGGTTTCCAAAGGCAGAGCCTTTGGTCGTCGTCCGCAGACGGCGA